>JADFVP010000163.1 GCA_015222595.1 Pseudomonadota bacterium | reverse complement strand
CTTTCGTTAGCTTTCGAGTCGCTAATCGCCGGAGGGGTCGCCCCAGCAGTGCTAAACGGCGCGGATGAGATAGCCGTTGAGGCTTTTCTTAATGGAAGGATCGCTTTTACCGATATATACAGTGTGCTCGACACAGTGCTGCAAGCCCATGCCCCGACAGTTCCGAGAAGCATAGAAGAGGTGGTGGAGGCAGACGGCTGGGCCCGCGAAGCGGCTAGAGAAGCTGTGAAACGCTTTGGATTAACTACGCCGTAAGGCGTCTTTCTTAAGGAAAGCTCTAACAGCTTCGCCCGTACTCTGCACGGAGCATTGCCGGTTCAGTTTTTTTTAGAATTTGTTATTTTTGAGCCCCTTGTATGGTATACTGATAACTTCGCGTTTGCTATAAACGACAGTCATAAACGTAACTGGAACCAATGATAACTACTACAGTCTCTTTTATAATAGTCTTAGGCATTCTGATCTTCATCCACGAGCTTGGCCACTTTGCCGTTGCAAAATGGTCGGGTGTCGGCGTAGAGAAGTTCTCTCTCGGTTTCGGCCCCAAGCTCATAGGCGTTACCTACGGCGAGACCGAGTACCGGTTGTCGCTGCTGCCGCTAGGCGGTTACGTCAAGATGACCGGCGAGAACCCTGGTGAAGAGGTCAGTGAGGAAGACGCGGCACGCTCCTTCAACCACAAAAGGGTTGGAACGCGTGCGCTTATAGTCGTGGCCGGGCCCATTATGAACCTTGTGCTCGCGGTCATTCTCTTTCCTATTATCTTTATGATCGGTGTCAACGTACCGGCCTACCTCGATAAAGCTCCTGTTGTCGCCTTTGTTGCCGCCGAGACCCCGGCCTCTGTAGCCGGAGTAAAAAAGGGTGACAAGGTTCTGAGCGTAGACGGCGAAGCGATGGCCGATTGGGAGAACTTTCTTTCCACAGTAATCCTTAGCCCTAACGCAGAGCTGCAACTCGTTATCGAGCGCGCCGGAGAGGCCATGACTATTGCTGTAACCCCTGTGGCCTCCGAGTCTACAGGCGGCGGCTATCTCGGCATCCATCCGCCGATGCGCCCCGTGGTCGGGACTCTCAACAAGGGCTATCCGGCAGAGACTGCCGGACTGCTGCCCGGAGATGCGATACTCTCGATCGACGGCAATGAGATTACCCACTGGGCCGAGCTTGAAGGATTTATAAAGAAGAACGGCGTCAAGAGAACATTTCTTATTGAACGCGCAGAGTCCACTTTTACAGTCGAGATAGAGCCAAAGAAGAACGAAGATACAGGGGCTTTTCTTATAGGTATCTCAAGGGACGAAGAGCAGCTCTTCAGGCGCTACGGCTTCGGTGAGGCCGTTGTAAAGGGCATCGACTCCTCCTTCGAGATGACCACGCGGCTCTTTGCAGTAATAAAGGGGCTTGTTGTAGGGCAGTACTCCATGAAGACACTCGGCGGGCCTATTATGATAGCCCAGGTTGCCGGAAGCGCGGCAAAGTCGGGCATAGCAGACCTTCTCTCACTTGTTGCATTTCTCAGCCTTCAGCTCGGAATCATAAACCTCTTTCCGATTCCCGTGCTCGACGGCGGCCATCTGCTCTTCTTCGGGGTAGAGGCGATAAAGGGCAAACCGCTCAGCGAGCGTTTTATGGGCGCGGCCCAGCAGGTCGGCGTGGTGCTCTTAATCGCGCTTATGCTTATGGTCACCTACAACGACTTCATGCGCATCTTCTTCTAAGCGTCCGGTTCTAACGCGGGGCTAGCTTTTCCGACCGTTCCGTTCAACTCGATCTCAAATTCATTCTTTTTTTATTATCTTATACCGGGAACCCCCACTGTGCTCATACTTGCGCTCGATACCTCAAGCTCATCCGGCTCCGTTGCCTTGGTTAAAGGCGATACGGTCGTGGCCGAGAGAAACTCAGCCCAAGTCGGTACGCATTCCGAGTGGCTGATGCCCTCTATCGACGCAATGATGAAAGACGCTGGCGTCTCGGTCTCCGAGATCGAGAAAATAGCGCTCTCTTACGGCCCCGGCTCCTTTACAGGTCTCAGAATCGGGGTCTCTATTGCCAAAGGAATTGCCTGGACTCTAGGAGTCAAGATAATAGGCGTCTCTACGCTTAAGGCACTTGCTTTCAACCTAGCGGAGAACGACCATAGTGTCGAGGCCGGCACAATTGCCGTGCCTCTGCTCGACGCTCGGCGGGGCGAGGTCTACTCTGCGCTCTATGAGTTGGGTAACGAGCCGCCTACTGCTCTTATAGACGACTCTGCGCTAACAATAGACGCTCTGCTCGATGAAATAGCCGAGCGCGGGCTTGGCGAAAAGGCGCTCTTTTTAGGCGACGGGCTCAAGGTCTACGCGGGTCGAATACTAGAGAATATGGCCCCTCGGCAGATAGCGGCCCCCGAACTCTGGAGAGTTAATGCGGCACTCGTTGCGAAATGCGCTCAGATGGAGATATCGGAAGCCGGAGAATTTGCCTCTGTTGGGTCTGAACCTGTTGATTTCACTCCGTTTTATCTAAGAAAGTCGGAGGCCGAGATTCGACTTAAGGGCCCGCGCAAAGGGTTTTAAACAACCGTAGCGCCGAAGTTGACAATCCCCCCCTGTTACGTTAAACTATAATGTGCAGATAAAGAGTCGGAAAGTGCCGTTAACCCGTCAGTTAGGTTGGCTTTTTCGTGTCTGCTTCTGCAAGAGTTGTATGAGTCTACAGTATCAATTCGAATTCAGGAGGCCTAATGGAAATTCAACCCGATTTACTCGAAAGACTGCTTGTAGAAGATATGAACTTTAAAAGAAGGTACACCAAGCACAGCGAATACAAGCAGAAGGTTAGCAACCTCGAAGGCAGGGCGCACCTAACACCCGCCGAGTTGCAGGAGAAGCAGCGGTTCAAGAAATTGAAGCTCGCCCTTAAGGACGAGATTGAAGAGATAATAGCACAGCACGAAGCTTAACTGAGGCCCAGTACAGGCGGGGGCACGGTCTCTTACATGTTAAGGGACCGTCCCCCCCTTTGTTTATTCTGATGTTTATTTACAGACGTCTGTTTACAGATGTTCTCTCTATTTAAAAAACCGGGTAATAATATGCCAAGCCGTAGCGACAGAATAAAGAAGGGACTCGACAGGGTTCCAAGCAGGGCACTACTCTATGCAACGGGTGTGCCTAAAGAGGCGATGGAAGACACTCCCTTCATCGGGGTCGCGTCTAGCTTTACAGACCTTATACCTGGCCATATCGGTATGCGCGACCTTGAACGGTATATCGAAAAAGGCGTCCACACCGGAGGCGGTTATCCGTTCTTCTTCGGTATTCCCGGAGTCTGCGACGGAATATCGATGGGACACAGGGGCATGCATTACTCGCTGCCGATACGCGAACTCATTGCCGACTCCATAGAGTCGGTCGCCGAGGCGCACGCCTTCGACGGCATTGTTCTTCTGACAAACTGCGACAAGATAACTCCGGGTATGTTGATGGCCGCAGCAAGGCTCGACATTCCGGCAATAGTCGTAACCGCAGGCCCCATGATGACGGGCCGGTATCGCGGCGAGCGGACCTCCTTTATACGCAACACCTTCGAGGCGATGGGACGGTACCGCGCCGGAAAGATAACGAAGGACGAACTCGACTCTTGCGAGCAGGGCGCGTGTCCGGGGGCCGGAAGCTGTCAGGGCCTCTATACCGCCAACACGATGAACTGCCTTACAGAGACAATGGGCATGAGCCTGCCGTGGTGCGGCACAGCGCTCGCCCAGTCTGCCGAGAAGCGCAGAATCGCATACGCCAGCGGCGCGCGCATAGTAGAACTGGTTAAAAAAGATATTACTCCGCGAAAGATTATGACGCGCGCGGCCTTTGAGAACGCTATTCGCGTAGACCTCGCTCTTGGGGGGTCGTCCAACACTGTGCTCCACCTGCTCTCTATTGCCCACGAGGCCGGAGTAGATCTGCCGTTGGAGCTGTTCGATGAGTTGAGCAAGGTAACACCGCACATCTCTTCTTTGGAACCCGTTGGTCCGTACTACATGGAAGACCTCCACTGGGGCGGCGGCATAGGGGCGGTCTTAAAAAGGCTCGGCAACAAGATCAAGGACAACCCTACGGTCTCGGGAGATCGTGTAAAGAAGATAGTAAAGGGAGTTGACTTTATAGACGGCGATGTTATCAGGCCGCTTAAAGAGGCGCATCATAAAGAGGGTGGCATAGCCGTTCTAAAGGGCAATATCGCACCTCTTGGAGCCGTCGTAAAGCAGAGCGGCGTTAGCGACAACATGATGCGGTTCAAGGGCAAAGCCCGGTGCTTCGACTCCGAAGAGGCCACGATGGAGGCGATACTCGGAGGCAAGATAAAGAAGGGCGACTTTATAGTCGTCAGGTACGAAGGGCCCAAGGGTGGGCCCGGAATGAGAGAGATGCTGGCTCCGACGGCAACGCTGATGGGCATGGGCCTTGGCGAGTCAGTGGCGCTAGTGACCGACGGACGTTTCTCTGGAGGAACGCGCGGGCCGTGCATAGGCCACGTGTCGCCAGAAGCGATGGAGGGCGGAGTGATCGCGCTCATTAAGAACGGCGACATAATAGAACTCGACATACCGGCCCGTACGCTCAAGCTTAAAGTAACCAAGGCCGAGCTTGCCAAACGGCGCAAGAAGTGGAAACAGCCTGAGCCTAAGATCAAGTCCGGCTGGCTCTCGCGCTACGCACGCTGCGTGACCTCGGCCAACACCGGGGCGGTTTTAAAGTAGACAGCTTTCGGGCTATTTAAGACTGGCAGCTCTGGCGCAAACCGGGTATCTTATTTAAGAACAATACTGTCGTCAGTTGCAGGCAGATAATTTTTTAAAGCTTTTAGAATGGAAATCGACATGACCAAGAAAAAAGGCAAGATGACAGGCGCGGAAATTTTTCTCGAATGCCTCGCTGAAGAGAAAGTGGACACCATCTTCGGCTTTCCCGGAGGCGCAGTGCTTCCAATCTACGACGCGTTGTACGACGCACCCATTAAGCACGTGCTTGTACGGCACGAACAGGGTGCTGTGCACGCTGCCGACGGTTACGCGCGCGCTACGGGGCGTCCCGGAGTAGTGCTCGTCACCTCAGGGCCCGGAGCCACCAACACGGTAACCGGAATCGCCACGGCGTATATGGACTCCATACCGATGGTCGTCTTTACCGGACAGGTTCCCACAGCGCTCATAGGCAACGACGCCTTTCAGGAGGCAGACATCGTCGGCATTACGCGCCCGTGCACCAAGCACAACTATCTGGTAAAGGACATCAAGGATCTTACGCGCGTTATAAAAGAGGCCTTCTACATCGCTTCTACAGGACGCCCGGGGCCCGTGCTCGTCGATCTTCCAAAAGACGTGCTGAACGCTACGTACGAGTTCTCTTATCCTGACAAGGTCGAGCTTCCGAGCTACCATCCGACCTATAAAGGCAACTCGCGCCAGATACAGAAGGCGATAGATATAATCCTTAAGTCGAAGAGGCCGGTCGTCTATGCCGGAGGAGGCGTTGTGCTCTCCGACGCTGCCGCACAGCTCAAGACCTTTTGCGAAAAGCTCAACCTGCCGACCACCAACACCCTTATGGGGCTTGGCGGTTTCCCCGGCACGCACAAGCTCTTTATGGGCATGCTCGGCATGCACGGAACGTATGCGGCCAACATGGCGGTGACCAACACAGACTGCCTTATAGCAATCGGTTCGCGCTTCGACGACCGCGTAACCGGAAAGACGGAAGAGTTCGCGCAGTATGCGAAGATTATCCATATAGATATCGACCCGACCTCTATCAGCAAGAACGTAAAGGTAGACGTGCCGATAGTAGGAGACGTCTGTAATGTTTTGAAGGAACTGATTAAGCTCGTTCCGGCTGCAAAGGGCCTAAAGGAGTACAAGTCCAATACGGCTGAGTGGCACGAGCAGATAGACAAATGGAGTACGACACATAAGCTCTCGTACAAGGACTCCCCGAAGGGCAGGCTCAAGCCGCAGTACGTAGTAGAGCAGCTCTACAAGATAACAAAGGGAGACGCCATAATCACGACCGAGGTCGGGCAGAACCAGATGTGGGCCGCGCAGTTCTTTCTTTACGATAAGCCGCGCACGTACCTCACTTCAGGCGGACTCGGCACAATGGGCTTTGGTCTGCCTGCTGCAATAGGCGCGCAGATTGCGTTTCCGAAGAAGACGGTTGTGGACATCGCCGGCGACGGATCGATACAGATGAACATTCAGGAAATAGCCACAGCGGTTCAGTACAAGCTGCCCGTTAAGGTCGTTATACTGAACAACATCGTGCTCGGCATGGTGCGCCAGTGGCAGGAGTTCTTCTATGATAAAAGATACTCTCATACCTGCGTCTCGGTTGCTCCCGACTATGTGAAGCTTGCCGACGCCTACGGCGCCGTAGGGCTCGCAACGGGTAAGCGCGACGAGGTAGCCAGCGTGCTAAAAGAGGCCATGAAGGTGAAGGACAGGCCTGTTATCATGGACTTCAGGGTTGATCCTGCAGAGAATGTCTACCCGATGGTGCCTGCCGGTCAGCCGCTAAACAAGATGCTGCTGGTCTAAGGACTGAGTGTCCAGGGGCTGAGTGTCCAGGGGCTGCTAGAAATAGATATCTGTTCAATTGGCCGGTCTCCTCTATTCGTACAGAGTACGGACAGAGGAACGCCGGGGTTTATGAATTTTAAGAAACAGGACGGAGGCTGTAGTGCGTCACACGATTTCAGTACTTGTAATAAACGAGTTCGGGGTGCTCTCAAGAATCTCGGGACTCTTTTCCGGGCGGGGCTTCAATATAGAGTCCCTTACCGTGGCTGAGACCCTCGATCCTGCGATCTCTCGAATGACGATAGTCACGACCGGAGACGAGGCTATTCTAGAGCAGATCACCAAGCAGCTCAACAAGCTGGTGAGCGTAATTAAGGTTCACGACTTTAAGGGCGAACCGCATATAGAGCGTGAGCTTCTCCTTATCAAGATAACGGCCAACGCTGAGACGCGCGCCGAGGTGCTTCGCATTGTGGATATCTTCAGGGCAAAGGTCGTGGACGTAAGCCCGCGCGCCTACACTATCGAACTGACCGGAGACGAGGAGAAGGTAGAGGCCTTTAAAGATCTGCTGCGCCCCTTCGGTATCAAGGAGATAGTCAGCACAGGGCGCATAGCCATGCCACGTACTCCCAAGCATAAGTAAGTTTTTTTATTCAGTTATTTTTTTCGGGCCGGAGACTTTTTTCGAACCCGGTCTATTATCAACACTAAGGAGGATTTGATGAAGGTCTATTACGACAAGGACGCGAACCTTGAGAATATCAAAAGCAAGAAGGTCGCGATAATCGGTTTCGGTTCTCAGGGCCATGCACATGCCCTCAACCTTAATGAGAGTGGAGTAGACGTTGTCGTCGGGCTTCGCAAAGGTGGCGCTTCGTGGCCGAAGGCCGAGGCTGCAGGGCTTGAGGTTAAAGAGGTGGCCGACGCTGTCAAGGTATCCGACGT
>JADFVP010000162.1 GCA_015222595.1 Pseudomonadota bacterium | reverse complement strand
TTGCTGCGGAGCACAGAAAAGAGCCAGTAAAATGGAGCGGGAGACGGGGCTCGAACCCGCTACCTCAACCTTGGCAAGGTTGCGCTCTACCAGATGAGCTACTCCCGCAAGAACAAAAAAAACGACAAAGGCAATAGTATCATAACGGCAAAACGTGTCAAGACTTAATAGGAAATCGGAACTTTTTTAGCCTTATTTTATAGGGCTTCTGTCAGGGATGCTTCTGCCTTATAAAAGAGACGGCTATAGGGTCACGGGCTCAGGACCGTACAAAACCCCCTGTTTGCACCCTGCCGCTTTATCTGTTACTATTTTCTTATGGCTATTTAGCCGTAACGTCGTCTACTACAGGAAAAAACAGATGGAAGAGAGAGTTACTCAAAACAGACTTTCGGCCCCTTCGCCAGACGAAGCGCGTCTAAAGCAAGCGCATCAAAAGATCGAGGCGCTCATAAAGAACCTCAACTCCGTGCTGCGCGGCAAACCAGTTGCAGTAGAGCTTACCGTAACTACGCTGGCAGCCGGGGGGCATCTGATAATAGAGGACGTGCCGGGTGTCGGCAAGTCCACTCTGGCCCACGCTGTGGCAAAGTCCATAGATTCGGATTTCTTTAGAATTCAGTTCACCTCCGACCTTCTGCCCTCCGACGTAATCGGTGTCACCGTCTACCATAAAGAGACCGGAGAGTTCGAGTTCAGACGGGGGCCGATCTTTGCCAACATAGTCCTCGCCGACGAGATCAACCGCGCGACTCCTCGAACCCAGAGTGCGCTCTTAGAGGCCATGAGCGTTGCTCAGGTCTCGGTAGAGCGAAAGTCCATTCCCCTGCCCTCGCCCTTTATGCTCATAGCAACAGAGAACCCGATGGAGTTCGCCGGAACCTATCCGCTGCCCGAGTCGCAGCTCGACCGTTTTATGCTCTCGCTAAAGATCGGCTACCCGGACAGAGTCCACGAGCGCGCCATTCTGACCTCGGAGGAGAGCGAAGTAACTCTAAAGGCTCTTCCGGCGGTTATGACGACCGCAGAGCTACTCGCGGTTCAGGAGGCAGCAAAGAGCGTTCGCGTTGGACCGGAAGTAACGGAGTACATTCTCGAGATTGCCGCTGCCACGCGCACGCATAAGCTCATACGGCTTGGCGTCAGCCCGCGCGGATCGAGTGCGCTCTACAGAGCTGCCCAGGCGCACGCGCTCGTAAAGGGGCGCGACTTCGTTACCCCGGACGACGTAAAGGCGCTCGCGCGCGCAGTCTTCGCCCACAGAATAATTCCCGTTACCGAGCCGACGGATGAGCGCATGGATGTTGCAGGCAACATAATAGACGAACTCCTCGCAACCATCGCCGTACCTTAGAACTTTCTCGCTACGCATCAGTTGTTTTTAGCCGAAGAGCAGCAGACGACTATATTTGGCAACGTTTCTAACGAGGCCCTCATGACAATTCCCCTTCCCTGGTTCAACTCCGCCATAGGCCGAATACTAGGCTCAGTGCCCAAAGGCAAAAGACCCGCGCCGCCTGTTCAAAAGAAAAGGTCGTGGTTTCCGCGCTCTTTAAAGGTAACACGCGAGGGGTGGTGGTTCATGGGCACGCTCTTGGCAGTCGGCCTTGCAGCCATAAACACCGGCAACAACCTGCTCTATCTCGTCGTGGCCACGCTCCTCTCATTAATCGTCATCTCTGGAGTAATGAGCGAGAGTACGTTAAAAAGGCTCAGCGCCACGAGATCCGGCAAGCTCCCCGCTCTTTACAAAAACCGCCCCGCCTCCCTTCGAATTGCCGTCAACAAAAGAGGCGGTCTTCTTTCATCCTACTCCTTTACCGTAAAAGAGTTTCCGACAGAGGGTGTGGAGACGGGTGAGGGCTACTGCCTGCGCTTAACTCCGAACGAAACGAAAGAGCTTTTTATCGAGTACCGCTTTACCCGGCGCGGCCTTGTTGGTCTGCCGGGCATAAAGCTCTCTACCTCCTTTCCGTTCGGGCTCTTTGTGAAGGGCAAGAGCGTACGGTGCGAGACCGAAGCGCTGGTCTACCCAATGGTAAGAGCAGTAACAGAAGAGTTAGCAATAGAGCGCAGAGCCGCTCTCAAGGCGACAGCAAAAGGTACGACAACAAAGAGCAGTAGAGGCTTTGGAGCTGAGCTGCACTCGATACGCGAGTACGGCCCCGGCGACAGTGCGCGCCACATCTTCTGGAAGAGCGCAGCCGGGCCAGGCCCGCTGTTAGTAAAAGAGTACGAGGCAGAGCGCGAAGAGCAGGTGGTGATTCTGTTCGACAACTTTTCTGAGCCCGAGAGGCCCGGAGCCGAGGAACTTTTTGAAAATTTAGTTGATAAGACCGCCGGGTACGCGGCGCACTTTATACGGCTCGGCTACTCGGTCGGCCTCAAGACTCTTTCCGGCGACATCGCTCCTGGGGCGGGCGCCGCGCAACTCCACCTGCTGCTACGAACCTTGGCCCTCATAACCTCAGTCGACAGTTCAAAAGCCCCTGCCGTGCGGGTGGTCGAAGTATGAGCCAGTCTAAGTATATAAGCAGACAGAGACGAACCATTAACTATCCGATAGCTATTCTATACTACATGAGCGCGCTCGCGCTCGGCGGGGCGGCCCTTGCGCACTCTGCAGGCCTTCTATTTCTAACCATTATCGGGCTCGTTATCTTCACCTCGCTTCTCTTCAATTTGAGGCTTTTATCAAAGAGAGAGCAGAAGCTCCCTGCATGGATATGGAGTGTGGCGGCAGTGGCGGTTGTCGCGTTCTTTATTTTCGACTACGTGCTCGGCACTGCCGGGCTTGTTGCCAGCGCGTCGAAGTACCTTACTGTTCTGCTCGCGCTAAAACTCTTCGACATAAACGGCGACCGCGACCACAAGATCGTCTACGCAATCGTCTTCTTTGCGCTCCTCGCCTCGGCAGCCTCTACCGTCAGTCCGCTCTTCTTTCTTCTTCTCGCGCTCTTTGTATTGGGCGCAATTAACGGCATGACCGTCTTCAACATTCAGCGCGACATAAGACGTCACAGAGGGTCGGACAAAATAACAGAAGAGACGTTGCCGCCGGGGCTCTTCAACGCGCCGTACTTTCTCTTTATAGTAACGGTCTCAATATTCACAATGGTAGTAACCCTTGCGCTCTTCTTTGTGCTCCCAAGGGTTGGGGCCGGACTCTTCAACCGTGGGCCAGCCTCCACGGTAGCGACCACAGGCTTTACCGACACAGTTGAGCCGGGAAGCAGTATCGGAGAGCT
>JADFVP010000029.1 GCA_015222595.1 Pseudomonadota bacterium | reverse complement strand
TCTACGAACCCGTTAACAACGGCGTCTACAAAGCAGGCTTTGCGACCACTCAGGAGGCGTACGACTCAGCGGTGGGGGAACTCTTCAGTGCGCTCGACCACTGGGAGAGAGTACTCTGTGGCAGGCGATACCTCTCTGGCGAGACCATCACCGAGGCCGACTGGTGCCTCTTCACTACGCTTGTGCGCTTCGACGCCGTCTACTATACGCACTTCAAGTGCAACAAAAAACATATCTACGAGTACCCGAACCTCTGGAACTACTTAAAAGAACTTTACCAGATTCCGGGTGTCTCCGAGACCTGCAACTTCGACCACATAAAGAGGCATTACTACATAAGCCATCTAATGGTCAACCCGCACGGAATTGTCCCTGCAGGGCCAATCATCGACCTCTGCGGAGCGCACAACAGAGCGCGGCCTTATAAAGGAGAGTGGTGTTAGTTAATACTGGTGTGTGGTACTAGGTAGCAGGAACAGGAGGCTCTGAACCGGCCCCGGAAGAGAGTACCGCCGGCGGCATGCAGACGGTAACGGTAGTGCCGACTCCCGGCTTGGACTCAACGCGGATATCCCCTCCGTGGTCGCTGACTATCCTGTGGCTTATTGTAAGCCCAAGTCCCGCGCCCTCTATCTTGGAGGTCTGAAAGGGGCTGAATATATTGCGTACCTGATCCCCCTCTATCCCGACTCCGTCATCGGTTATCTTTATCAGAAAGGTCTGGTCCGACCACGGCAGCGTCTCCACAACTATCTCGCCCTTCTCCTCTATCGCCTCTATCGCGTTCTGCACGATATTGAAAAGCGCGATCTTGAGGTTGACCGAATCGATAGAGATGTCCGGCGGGTCGGGCATAAGTTTCGTAGTGAAATCTATCGACTTTCCCATAGAGAACTCGCGCGCATCCCTTACAGTGGACTCTATTACCCTGTTTATACTACCTGCCACGAGCGTGGAACTGAGAATCCTCTTGTACTCATCAATCCTCTGAAGCATCTTCTCAAGCCGCTCAACCGAGCGAATTATTCTGTCGGCGTACTCTGCGTGCTTGGCGGTCGTATCGGGGTCGAGCATGCGTCGCGCCATGCCGCCGATGGTCGTCAGCGGGTTTCTTATCTCGTGCGCAATGCCGTCTACCATGCCACCAAGCGCGGCCATCTTCTCCGAATCGATCAGCTTGGTCTGAAGCGCACGCATTCTAAGGAGCGACTTCACCCTGGCCGAAACCTCGCGCAGGCTGAACGGCTTTAGAATATAGTCGTCGGCGCCGACCTCGAACCCGCGCACCCGGTCCTCAATCTCTCCCATGCCTGTGAGCATGACAACCGGGATATAACGCGTCTCTTCGCGCGACTTCAACCTACGGAGCGTCTCGTAGCCGTCCATCTCCGGCATCATCACGTCCATAAGGATAATATCGGGACGGTACTTCTCTACAGCGGCCAGGGCCTCTATGCCGGTGCGCGCCTCACTTACCTCGTAGTTGTCGGCTCTCATCTTCTCGCCGAGCAGAAGGACGTTCTGCGCGTCGTCATCGACTATAAGTACTCTCGGCTTCACTGCCCCTCCATACCGTTTTCGTATGACTTAAGAAGCGAACTCTTAATGCGCGCAAAGTAATGGACCTTATCCGTCTTGCCGAGCTTACTGTAGGTCTCTATCAAAAACGTAAGGTTCCCCAGGGCGTCGATAGTACGGCCACCGTTCAGATTTACGATATACGACCGTTCGAGCAGGTAGGCTGCCTTGTTCAGGCGTCCCAGCTTATGGTGCAGAGCGGCCATGGACGAGAGATCCACGGCTATCTTTGCCGAGTTACCGGCCCTGGTATCGAGATCATATGCGTGCCTGTACTGCTCAATAGCCTTGTCGTGGCTCTTCATGAGGTTGTGCAGTAGGCCAAGAGACCGGTAGCTGTTTGCAAGCTCAAGGCCGTCTTTGTTTACCTTGTTGAGCTTCAGGGCGCGAGCGAGTACGCTCTTAGCCTCTGTGAAGCGGCCCCCCTCGGCAAGAATAGCCCCCATAAGGTTTAGAGCTGCACCGCTCTGTATTCCATGCCCCCTATCGGCCTCTATCGACTCCTCAATATGGGCCAGAGCAGAGTCGTGCCTGCCGGTAAGGTACTCTACCTTGGCGAGCGTGGCATAGGCGGAACCGAGGCTCTCGATAAGATTGGCCTCAAGGCTTACATTTACCGCGTCGTCGAGGTACGCCTCAGCGGCCTCCATGTCACCTATCGCAATAGAGACACGTGCAATATTTATAAGATCTACCACCTCTTTAGCGCGGTCGTCTACAGCCCTATCTATCTTCAGCGCAGAGTCGAAGCTCTGAAGCGCTGAAGAGTAATTGCCCTTGGTGTAAGCCTCCACACCGACAGCACGCGCCTCCTCTGCCCTAACGTGTAGATAAGAGCCTTCCTCTTCAAGACCACTCTGGCGCGAGGCGCAACCGGAGGCCATAAAGAGAGAGAGCACCAGAAAAATAATCGGTACGACCCTGTTGACTATTCCGTTGCCGACTAAAGACCTAGTCACCTGAACGAACCTCCTGCTTCATTGAGAATGTATCGAGCGGCACCAGATGCGGGCTCCGAACCTTGGGTAACATCAGCCTTATGGGCCAGCTTGTCTTTACGCCCTTTATAATCTCTTTACCTCCTCTAATCGCGCTGTTCGTATTGTCTATGACTTCCATGATCTGAGGAGCACCGGCGCCGAGCGCGCTGCTAACGAGCTTTACATCACCGAGTATCGAGTCGAGTTTGAGTATCGTGGAGGGCAGGGTTTCGGAGACGGTCTCGACGTTACGGGAAATGGCATCGAACCTCTCTATCACAGGCATGAGTCTCTCAGTCATTTCGTCTACATTCCCAAACACATTGAGAGCGCTATCCATCATAGGCTCCACTCTGCTATCGACCTTCTCAACGAGAGAGTCTATCCTCTTAAGTGTACCACCTGCGGTGCGCGTAGTCTCCGTTATAACCGAACGCGTCTCTTCAAGCCCTTCGCTCAGTACTTTAAAGTTCCCAAGTGTTACCTTGATATCACCTTCCGGGTCATTAATGTAGTGGATTATTTCCTTGATCTCGGTAAGTGCCGGCTTCGCCTCGTTTATCAGCTCCTCCATTCCGTCCTCTTTATGGAACGGAATAAGGGCTCCGTCGGTCAAGAGTGTCGCGCTCGGATCACCAACGGTTATATCGACGTACGGATCGCCGATATAACCCTCCTTCGTTACCATCGCCTTAACGCCCTCTCTGAGGTACTCCGTATACTTCTGGCTCACCTCCGTGGTCACGCGAACCCTGGCGCCTTCGATCAGTTCTACTGTGGAAACCCTGCCAACCTTGAAGCCGGAGAGCTTAACAGGCATGCCCTTGCTTATACCCGTACCGTTCTCTGCGACAAAGTGCAACGAAAACTTCTTGGTAAAGAGATCGCGCTCGATACCGAGCATGAGTACAAGCACGACAATACCCGCGATCGCAACCATGAGCATTACTCCGGCTTTGAATTCCAGGTTCTTAAATCGCGGATCTTTATCTTTAACAGTAGCCATAAATGAAAGTTCGACAGTTTTAACAAACTACTTGAGTTTTCTCTCGATTATCTCTAACGAATAGTCTCTGTCATGTCGTTGCGCGGATCTTTACAACCTTTACTCTACAAGCCTGTTGCCCTCTATGCGTAACTGACGGTCCGGCTTAACGAGCACGGCATCAGCTGCATTATCGACAGTCATTATCAGCAGCCTGTCAGCGGCTCTTCGCGCCTGGTACTCGACAAGCAGCTCCGTTAAGTGCATTGCTTCGTCATGAGCAAGCCCTGAGGCTATATTTTCACAGACCACCACCTGCGGGGCAAGCGCCAATGCGCGTGCAACACAGACCTTTTTTCTTACGTGAAGCGGCAACGGTCCGGGCAACGCCCATACCTCGCCTCTGTAGCCTGCCAGGTCGAGCAACTTCTGAGCCCTTGCCATTCCATCTTCGTACGACAGCTCTGAATGGTAGATGATAGGCAGGGCCACATTTTCGATAACCTTCAGGTTGCTTACCAGCACCGAATCGTGAAAAAGAAAACCTACCCTCGTTCTAAGCTCAGCAAGCATGTCGAGATCGAGAGTAGAGACGTCTTTGCCGAAAAGGTGTGCCGAGCCGGAGACCGGTGTTACTATGCCGGCTATAAGCCCCAAGAGGCAGTTAGCCGCATTTCCGTTTGCAGAGGTGATTACGACCCTCTGCCCGCTCGAAAAGGAGGCGGTTGCATCCTCGACAACCGTTATGCCGTCCTCACTGGTACAGCTCGCTTTTTTCAGTTCGACTAAGACCGCCATAGCACCCGTAGTAGCGTTAACGGTCCGAATAGTTCCTCTGTCGCAGACGAAAGAGAGTATCAGAGACCGAGACGTATAAAAAAGACAGTAGTTATAAGCGCATCTATCACAAAGATAGCCGCCAGAGAGCCTATGACAGCCTTAGTCGTGGCCTGCGGCACCTCGGTAATCGAGCTGCCGACAGTAAGACCGCTCGACGTACAGATTGCACCAATAACGAGGCCGAAGAGGAGACTCTTCAAGACCGAGACTACGACCTCAAGCAGCCCCATGGAACCGAGTATGCTCGACATATAGATACTGAAAGTAATGTTTTTACCAAAACCGGCAAGAAGATAACCACCGAGTATAGCAACGACTTCGAAGTAGAAGGTCAGCACGAACGTACTTATGGCAGTGCCTATAACTCTCGGCATTACAAGGTAATGGACAGGGTCTATGCCCATGATCTCAAGCGCCGTGAGCTGCTTCGCTATACGCATGGTGCCAAGCTCAGAGGCTATTGCCGTGCCGCTACGCGCTATTACGACCACGGCTGCCAGAAGCGGCCCTACCTCTCTGACGACCACCCACACCAGAATATCCCCGATCAAGCGCTCGCCACCGAGCCCGGGCAAGATGGACAGCAACTGGGTCAGGACGATAATGCCGAGGATCAGCGCTATCCATGAGATTATTGGTATTGCCTGAAAACCGGTAAAGTAGACCTGTTTAAGAAGAACCTGAAAGGTGGCCTTGCGCCCGACATAGAACCTGAAGACGAGCGAACTCAGCGAGAGAGCAATAGTGCTCCATACGGCGGTGAGCGTCTGTACGCGGCCGATAGCGATGCTACCTAGACTGGTGAAGATATCCATTTACATCAGTCTTCCTATAATTCCATAACACCGGGCCGCCATGCACACTCTCAAGGTAGAGCGGGTGCATAAGGGCCCGGCATAGGTACTGTAGCGATATTTTAGAAGTCGGCCCTGAGCATGATGAACGGCCCATTAACCTCAATATCGGCCTCATCATTGCCGTCTTCCACGTGGAGCTTAAAAACCCTGTATCCTCCGGCGAGGTCGAAAAACGGTAGAGGCTTGTAGCTAAGGCTGATCTCTGCATCGTACATATAAGCCTTGTCTCCAAGGCTAATTCCGGTCGCTTCCCCGTTTAGCTTTATCAGGAAAGGTATAGCCACCTGAGCAGAGAGACCGACGGTCGGAACCGGAGCGCCAAAAGAGATAGTCTCATCTCTAACCGCACTCTCGAGCTTTGCATCTATATTGAAGTACTTAAGCTCTGCGATTACGCCGAGGTGGTTGTCGAGCGTATCGATAAAGTTGTACTGGTATGCCAGGCGGTGATAATCGAGAGTAAGCTCTGAATCGATAGCAACATTCGCTGTATAGGTCTGTCCATTGAATACAATGGCTAGACTATCACTACCGGTACCCTTCCAGGACAAAGGAACATAGCCGTACCGGAGGCTGTGGCCGCCGAGTTCCAGAACAACACGCCCGTCGAAGAAGTTGCTCTTTTCATCCATACCAAGCGTATTTACAAGGTCTATATCCGTACCAACACCACCACCAGTAGCCTTCACATTGGAGTCAAGAGTCGAAAACCAGTACCGGCCCTCCACCTGCACTATCGCTTCTGCGGGTGTGCTTAATAGTGCAGCAAATGCTACGGCAAAAAATGCAATAAGTATCTTTTTCACTCCAGACCTCCTCTATTATATTTACATTTAAGAATACTTGACCGGCCTGCCACAAAAAACCTCAGAAAGGAATCTACATCGGTTCGTCGGACGCTTCAACTCAGCGCTTACCTCACGCTTACCGACGCCCCAGCACAAAGACAACACGCCCCCTTTTAAGAAAAGCGTTAAGACTGTTCGCACCGCTAACCAGCTTCGCATCCTCTAGACCTACAACCGCATCAGTCCCCCCGGCTGAAAGCCCAACGGGTTTTATGGTCACCGGGTTCACGGAACCAGACTCCGAAAGGATCTCTATAGCGCGTTGCGGATCGTCCGTATAACCGACGGCTCCGGCCCTCTCCATAGGAGCTACTGTTATCATAGAGGGGGCGAAGAGGACTTTGCTCTCTTCACCAACGCCGACCACCAACCTGTTTACTATGGCTGGTCTAAATCCGAGCCCCCTTGCATCTATAATCAGACCGTCGTAGTTGCCGGCCTTCCTCGCTTTCGACTCTGTTGTGAAGAATGGCATCTCCGGCACCACAGAGCCGGTGCCACCTAAGAGCATGGCCGCCATTCCCTTGGTTCCGGTCAGGGGAACCCTAAGAGTGACGGTAGCGGTTTCACTCTCTTCATCGTACTCTTCGGTGAGCACCTCGGCTCCGCGTACGAATGAGCTTACCGATATCTTAACCTCTTCGGAAAGTTTTGTGGCATCCTTAACAGTTCTCTTACCATTTACTATTACGCCGTCTAGAGCCTCTACTGCCGCACGAAGTGCCATCACGCGGGCGGCCCTCAGACTGAGCGCCCTTTTCTGAGGTTCCGTAAGGGCGCTGTCAAGGGGTGGAAAGCCGAAACCCTTAACAGTAATATACCCGGATACAAAGGCCTCTGTATGATTACTCACAAGAGCATCCGCCGAGCCGTACGCCACACTTGAGAGTAAGTGGGCCTGTATAACGAAGATGGATAAAAGAAGACAGAGAAGAGTTCTCATCTATAGCCCCTTAAAATATAACTCATAAGCCAAATCCCTGGAAGTAGCGGCAAAGCCATCTACCTTGCGGTCATCTTCTGGCGAAGTACCCTTACGGCCAAAAGCGCCTCGACGCCGGAGACCGGGTCGTCGGGCCTGAACTCTCCTGAGAGTTCGGTCTCCATAAGCCCTCTTGTCGTCACGTTCATCACCGCGTTGTACCATGCCGAAGTTACGGCAACATCCGGGTACGGCGAGCTTCTGTGGCCAAAAAACGAGGCGGCAATCTCCTCGCGTCCGGTCAGCTTGACAAGTACGTCTTCGAGAATAAGCGCAAAATCTCTACGGCTTACCGGGTCGTCTGGCCTAAAGAGAGACGTCTCTGAACCGTTATCGTAGGAAGACTCCAGTCCGCGAACCTTCCACTTCAAGGTAGTCAGTATCTCGTCCTTGAAAGGGTTGGCGGCAATATCACCGGGAATGGCTACGGGTTTTAACGCCTCAAGCTCCGACTTAACCGGAATCGCTCCGGCAAAGAGCCGCTCGATCCTCAACTCTTCTACCAGCAGGGCCGCCATAGCGCCGCGCGCAACAGACTCCCTAAGGGCAATCTCTTTACCGACGTCGGCTACCATTCTGCCGCCCATTGCGCGTATGGCCCTGTCGGCCAGCTTCCACTGTTCATCGGCTATCTCGTTCCACCTTGAGACCCGCTTTGCATCAAGCACGCGGGCGAACATGTCGCGTGCTCCCGAGAAGTCCCGCGCCGATATATATGCCATACCCATAAAGAAGTCGGCAGCCTCAACGCCGTTGTAATAGAGAAGCTTCTCCTCATTGACTTCGAGCTTTCCGACCTTCTTATACGCCTTGGTAACTTTGTCGAACCAATCCTTCGGTTTTAGCTCAGAATAGACACGCATAGTTGCCAGGTGAAGGGCAAACTCTTCTTCATCGTTCTCAACTCTTTTTCTGGCCTGATAGAGCCCGTCGTACGCCTTGTAGACGGCAGAGTGTTTGAAGTCCGAACCGAAATCCTCTTTGGCCTTAAGGGCTATGCCGAGCGAACGGCCGGCAATGCCCGGAGCATAGTCGTCACTACAGTAGACCGACCGCTCGAACTTCTCAAGCGCCGAACCTATCTCTCCCTTCTCTACAAGCTCCATTCCCCTTACATAATGGTGCTGCGGGTTGTCTTCCGGTGTCGGACACCTGACCTCTCGTCCGGCGCAACCGGAAAAGAGAAGTGCCGTAAAAAGAAAGAGCGTAAAAAAAGAGAACCTCAAACTCAACGGACTCAAATTGATCAACTTCCTATACTCCTATTAATGAAACTGCTATTTTTGAGATCTGACAATGTCGCCCTTCTTAAATCCTGAGCCCGATTTAAGCTTCGCTTCCGAGACATTTAGCCCCTGATGCTCCGTCAGTTTAACAGAACCGATCTTGCGCTGGCTCTTACCTATTACGCGCCCAGTGGTAGGGTCTACGAGGTCGGAGCCGGGTCTGTAGACATTGAAGACCGTGCCCGGTTTGAAACGCGACTTTGTTCCGGCACGTATATAGACCCTCTCGCCCTCTATTGCCAAAATGTTCGAGACGAACGGCTCTTCGTTCAGCTTCTCGACCATCCGTACCATCGCCTTGGTAAGCGCGTCCCGGAGGGCGCCGTCGCGAATAGAAGCGTCTCCGGTGCTCTTGGTTCCAAACCCAAGCGTAGAGCCTGTCTTCTTCTTATACTCCCCATAGCCGGTATCGGCCACAAGGCTTCTGCCGGACTCAATATCTACCAAGGCGTAGTCTACCTGAACCTTTGCGACTAGAGTTTTCGATTTGGATATAAGAGATTTAGAGCCCTCTTCGACCTCGGCGTAAGAGGTAATGGCGCCGGAAATCCTGTAGTCTATATCTTCGAAGCCGCGTGTGGACTCTTTTTTGCCTTTCCTTACCGCCCCGGTCTGCTCAAGGGCTATTAACTTCTCCTGCTCGCTCAACTCTCGTGAGGTCAAAAGAATAGGCTCAAGACCGGACTTCTTGACAATGCTTCTCAGTATCTCGGTTGCCGCCCCGCCGACGTCTATCGCCTTGCTCGGCGTCCGGTTCTCAAAGGCTATAATAGCGACATTATAGAGCGGCCCCCGGTAAAGTTCTCCAATATCGGCAAGCTCATCGCCTGTTTCCGTTAGCGTTACATCATCTTTCACAGTACCCTGAACCTTCGGGCCGCAACCCGTACCAAGGAGCAGAAAGACTGCAAAAAAGCATAACAGAACAGATCTAAAAGATAAACCTTTTATCATTGTATCTCCCTTCGAATATACG
>JADFVP010000161.1 GCA_015222595.1 Pseudomonadota bacterium | reverse complement strand
TATACGAGAAACCAGATAATGGTTCAGGCCGGTACCTCGGTACTTGCCCAGGCCAATACGCTGCCGCAGAATGCGTTGACGTTACTTAGGTAATATGTACGAGTAATCCAAAGGTGATATGGGCGGGAACAAGTGTTCCCGCCCCGCCTAAGGAGGGAATATGTTAATAGATCCTTCAAGCACTTATAATGCTGTAGCCAGCGAGCCTCCGGCAGCACGTGACGTAAAGGAAGTTGCGAAGACTCCCCCTGTCAAGAACGATTTGCAGGAGGGTAAGGTAGCCGTAACTACGAAAGAGCCGGAGGAGGTCAAAACCAAGGGGACGCCTAGCACAGAGGAGGTCGTACAGGCCGCCGCTGAGATTGAGGTGCACCTTAGAAGTCTCGACACCGATCTTAAATTCGAGGTCGATATAGAGGACAATGAAGTTGTTGTAAAAGTCCTCGACCCGGAGACTAATGAGGTCATCAGACAGGTTCCTTCGGAAGAGGTCATGGCTATCAGGGAGAAGCTCAGCAATTCTGATAAGCAGGTAGGTGTACTGCACGATATCAGAACCTGATACCGGCTACAAATGTTACGGAAGTTGCAAGTGATAATGGACTCTTTGAGTTCATAAAGAGAAGCCTGTTTTCGGGACACTAGAGGAGCGTCATGGCTATAGCGGCAACAACAGGGTTGATGAGTGGAATAGACTACGGCACGCTGATAAGTCAGTTGGTCGGTCTACAGCGCAAGCCTATCGAGGATCTTGAGTACGACAGAGATCAGCTCGATAAGCTCTCTTCCACTTACGATACCCTCGACTCTCTTGTCAAGACCTTGAGAGATGCCGGTGAGGCTTTTAACGAGACCGCGGACTTGAACGTTTTTACGAGTTCCTCGACCGACGAGACCATACTTACAGCCAGTTCCGGCTCTACGGCCGGAGCCGGCACGTATGACCTCGTCGTTACTTCTCTGGCCAAGTCCCATAAGATGATAGCAACAGGCGTTGCCACTTCGACCTCCACTATCTCGTCTGTTACCGGTACCTTTGTCTTTAACGTCGGAACCGGCGCAGACCAGACCGTAAACGTAACCGCTACGACAACGCTTGAAGAGTTGCGCGACGCCATCAACGCGCTCGGCTCCGGAGCAACGGCATCGATCTTGAATGACGGAGATCCTTCCAACCCTTACAGGTTGACCATAAAGAGCGATACCACAGGAACTTCCAGCGACATAACCGTAGTTACCAACGATACCGACCTCACGATATCAACACTTCAGGGCTCGGCCAATGCAGCCTTTACCGTCGATACGCTCTCCATCAGTTCGGAGTCGAATACGGTAACGGACGTAATAGACGGAGTCACGCTCAATCTTCTTAGCGCCGACGCCGCAACGACCGTTAACGTAACTATCGCAAGGGACGCGGGCTCGGTTCGGGCCAAGGTGCAGGATATACTCGATGCCTATAACGCTGTAGCCGAGTACATAGAAGAGAACAACAGGTACAATACCGATACCAAGATATCCGAGCCGCTCTTTGGCGAGGCTATTGCCAGGTCCATAAAGGATGATATCAAGGCAGTTATGATG
Source organism: Pseudomonadota bacterium (assembly GCA_015222595.1). Classification (GTDB taxonomy): domain Bacteria; phylum Desulfobacterota; class GWC2-55-46; order GWC2-55-46; family JADFVP01; genus JADFVP01. Next base: position 10,532 of record JADFVP010000161.1, on the reverse strand, counting down.
TCCGAGGTAACGGGGCTCGACTCAACTATGAACAGGCTGGTGCATGCAGGTATAAGCGTCGATATCTACGGTAAGTTCTCGCTCGACTCAACGACATTCGACAATGCTCTAACGACCGATTTCCAGAACCTGAGAAATCTCTTCGTGGAAGATAGCACGGCATACAAGGGTTTTGGCGGTCTTATTCAGGATATTGCGGATGAGATAACCTCCTACTCCGACGGCAGAATAAAGGAGAAGCAGGACGGTATCTCATCTACCATAGCTAGCATAGACTACACTACGAGGAATAAAGAGCTGCAACTAGCCGCCTACGAGTCGCGTATCAGGGGAGAGTTTACCGCCCTTGAACTGCTCTTGGCGGGCATGAAACAGCAGAGCAGCTACTTATCTACCCTCCTAGGGTAATAGAGGATAACGACTATGAATAACGTACAGAAGTATCAGAACGTTCAGGTGATGACCTCCGACAGGGTCAGACTCGTTATAATGCTGTACGATGGTATTATCCGGTTTAATACCGGGGCTCAGAAGGCTATTGCCGAAGGCGATATAGAGTCCAGGAGTTACAACATAAACAGAAGTTTAGCAATCGTTACGGAGCTATGCAGCTCTCTCGATATGGAGCGCGGCGGCGAGATAGCCGATAACCTCTTCCACCTGTACCAGTACGGTATAGAGCAGCTCAACTCCGCTAATCTGAATAACGACTCCAAGCCGATCGACGTCTTTAACAGGATCATTAACGAGCTTAAGCAGGGCTGGGAGGCTATCTCCGAGAGCAAGGCCGAGGCCCCTGTAGTAGCTGCACCTGAAGAGAGGCGTAGTATCAGTTATGGTGTCTGATGTAGAGAAAGCGGCAGTGCTGCTCGCAGAGGTTACTGAACTCTCGACAAGGCAGCTTGAGCACTTTGAGGCCAACAGGATTGTAGAGATGCTTCAGTGCCAGCAGGACAGAACCGTAGTATTCAACTCTCTTGTTGAACTGCCTTTGGCCGACTTTGCAAGTGACCCGAGGGTAAAGAGCCTTATAGAGAAGGTTCTGGCACAGGACAAAGTGCTCTCGTTAAATGTAGAGAGTACGGTAGAAGAGCATAAGCAGAAGATAGCCTCTCTTCAGTTGGGCACAATTGCCCTGAAGGCGTACTCGGGGGGCTGAGAGTCAGCTCTTAGCTCTTGTTTTACCATCTGCGAAAAAATAGACACCTGCCTTTCAAGCTATAGCACGCAGCATATGTGCGATGCCTCTGTTGTTCTGTAACTCCTTGATTTTCAATATTAAAGCCACATCCATTCTGCCTTTCCAGTAAATCATTTATATCCCCCAAAAGTTTAAAAAAAGCCTAAAGATATGGCGTGAACAGCCGAAGTAAGAAGAAGTAGGATATTACAATTAAGGGGTCACCTGTGTCCTAGTTGGACTAGGCGACCGCACATAAGATTGACTATGTTTTACTGTTTCAAGGCAGACGTTCAGGACGCATCGAAGAAGAACAGAAGGTAGGTCTTCATGGCAGCAGAAAAATTCAAAATACTTATAGTTGACGACGACGTCGATTTAAGAGAGCTTCTTATAGAGGCCGTAAGGAACTGGGACTATGTGGCGGATGTCGCCAAGGACGGCCAGGAGGCGCTCCTGAAGCTTCGTATGGAGAAGTACGACCTCGTGGTCTGCGATCTTATGATGCCCGGTATGGACGGCCTTACGCTCCTTACGAAGATCAAGGAACTCGATAAGGATATACTCGTTATCATCATAACCGGCTATGCAACTATCGAGACGGCTGTTAAGGCGATAGAGGCCGGTGCGTACGACTACATAGCAAAACCTTTCCGGCTTGATGAGCTGATGATAGTTATCAAGAACGCCTGTGAACGGCTCCGGTTGACCTTTCAGAACAAGGCGCTGCTCGATGAGTTGAGAGATGCTTACTCCGAGATCGCGATGCTCAAAGATAATATAGGCGGAAAGGCTTCTGGCGCTACCGGTGCTCCTGCTATTGCTCCTGTCGATTCTACCCCTGCTGAACCGGTTCCGGCTAAGGCCGCAATAGTTGAAGAAGGTACCGTCGGACCTAGTGAAGGTACTACAGGAAAGGGTACTCAGGGCGTATACCGCCAGAAAGAGTATCTGAAAGAGGCCGACAGACTGCTTAAAATTAAGTCTCAGGCCAAAGTATAAATATCCCGCACAAGCCATTATAAAATCGAATAAAGGAGAGATTCTTTGGAGGCAGCAGTAGCACATCTAGAGCCTTTAAGGGTTATGCTCGTCGATGATGATGATATTGTCAACGATGCCGTATCTGCAATACTTACAGCAAAGGGTTGGGCGGTAGCAACCTTCGACAACGCTGTTACTGCCAGTGAAGAGCTTCGCCACAGCCTCGACCGGTACGATGTTCTGGTAACTGATATCAATATGCCGGGACTCTCTGGAATAGACTTTCTTAAAGTAGCAAGAGAGTCCTCCCCCGATATACCAGTAGTAATGATAACCGGCTACCCGTCTATCGATATAGCGGTAGAGGCGATGAAGCACGGCGCCAACGACTTTCTGACCAAGCCCTTTAGCAGCACCGACCTTGTAGGCGCGCTCAACAAAGCGGTCAACGCAAGAGAGCACAGGCACTCGCACCTCAGCGCTGTTGACGCTTCCGAGCCTACCCACCGTATAGATGCGACAATGCCGGACCCTGCAAGAAGAAGACTCGAAGAGAAGATAAAAGAACTCTCTATCATGCATACCATCAACGAGAGTATTGATGAAGCGGTAGACAAGGACGACGTCTTTCGAAAGACGATGGACCTCGGGCAGATAATAACCGATGCCGAGCAGGCCTTTGTAATGGCCGTGGAGGCTGAGAAGAACTCTCTTGTGGTTCGCGCCGTATCCGGTTATGCCGACACCGCCTCTGTTATGGGGGCTAGGTTCGGTCTCGGCGAAGAGCCGTTCCGATCTGTAATTAAGAACAAGTGCTACTCGTCGCTGATGGTAGACAGCTCTGCCGAGTTGCAGCCGTTGGTCACGAGCGGCGAGTCCGCGTTCAAGAGAGCCCCGCTGACGCTTGCGCCTCTGCTCATAAATAGAGAGGTAGTGGTGCTTCTAGGGCTAACGGGCTCCGACCCTTCGGTCGAGATCTCTCACGAGTCTCTCGGGCTGCTGCTCAACCTGTTGGCAAAGGCCTCGCTGAAGCTCGAAAATATCACACTCACGGAAAATATCTTCTCCAACATAATCGGCGCAATCAATTCGCTCATCAATGCGCTCGACGCCAGAGATACCTATACCAAAGACCACTCCAACAGGGTTACCCAGTACGCTCTCAAGATCGCACGCTCTTACAACTCCACGCAGGAGGTGCTCGACTCCATCAGCTTTGCCGGCCCTCTGCACGACGTTGGCAAGATCGGGGTCAGAGACGACGTGCTCTTGAAGAAGGGCTCTTTCTCACCTGATGAGCGTGTAATGATGATGTCTCATGTTGTGAGAGGAGAGGAGATACTGAGGCCGCTTAATCTGCTCGACTCTGAAAAATCGGTTATTCTCTACCACCACGAAAGGTGGGACGGCAAGGGGTACCCGAACGGACTTGTGCGCGAACAGATTCCAATTGCCGCAAGAATATTCAGCGTTGCCGACACCTACGACGCCATGACCTCTTCGCGGCCTTACAGAGACGCGCTTAGCACCAACGTAGCCATAGAAGAGATAACCGGTTGCAGCGGTACGCAGTTCGACCCAGAGGTGGTCACGGCGTTTATGAAGAGCGGCATTCTGGAGACCAATCTTTAACAGACGGGTTTAGCATGGGGAGTTTAGACGAAGAGGTTGTGCAGGGCGAACCTGTTTCCGGCGATGTGACGGAACTTAGACGGGAACACGCCCGGTGCGACGACCGCATCTCTCTCTTTTACGCCCCTATCGACACTGAGGACGAGGCGCATGAATCGAGCGCCGAGTCTATCTTCGACGGCCTTGTCACCGGAGCCGACGATAACCCGCGCCTCTACAAACTCCTCTTCGATATCGACCAGAAACTGAATCTCCTTTTAAAACATATGAGCGACTCCGACGGCTTTGCTCTTCCTGAAGCTACCGACGTAAATATAAGCGGCGGCGGGCTGCGCTTTGTGAGCAAAGAGAGTTTTACTGAGGGCGCGCTCTTGAGGATAAAGACCGTGCTGCCGAACCTTGCCGGCAAGGTCGATCTTAAGTGCGAGGTCGTGCGCTCTACCGCCAAGGAGAACGGTACGTACGAAGTAGCCGTTAAGTATCTCGATCTGAGCGAAGCGACGCGCGAGATAATAATCAAGTACATCTTTGCCACTCAGCGCAAGCAGCTTAGAAGCGAGCGCTCCATTCCAACAGAGTAGCCAGTTTTTTATTCACTCCTCTTGTTCTTAAACTCACACTCTGTCAAACCACCCATACCTGTTCCGCTCAATCACGCTCAATCATTTTAAATGAAAACCATTCATATTGAATGATCACTCGATTTTGTTTATAATCTTTCTATGTTGATAGAAGACAAAAAGATTATAAAGGAAAAAGAGGGTATCAAAGAGAGTGCGCTGTACGGCCGCTTTAGAGCAACTCTCAAAGAGCACGCAATGTGCGCGCCCGGTACCACCGTGCTTGTTGCGGTCTCCGGCGGCGTGGACTCTGTCGTTCTGCTGCGCCTGTTGGTCGAGCTTTCCGCAGAACTTTCCGGCGACCTCTCTGGCGACCTTTCTAAAGAAGGCCTTACTCTTATCGCCTGTCACCTCAATCACAACCTTCGCGGGGCCGAGGCCGTACGCGACCACGACTTCGCCGAGGCTTACGCTACGGAACTCGGAGTGAAGTTCGTCGGCGAGACCCTTGCGCCCGGCAGTCTCGACTCTGGAGACGGCTCCATACAGGCCATGGCCAGAGAGGCCCGGTACGCCTTCTTCGCTCGCGTTGCAAAGCGTGTGGGGGCCACCAGAATCGCCACGGCGCATACTCGTTCGGACGTTGTCGAGACCATGCTCATGCGTTTTGTAAAGGGCGCAGCCACCGGCGGGCTCGGCGGGATCAGGCCCGTAAGGCTTCCCTTTATCCGCCCTCTCATCGACTCTACGCGCGCCGAGATTGAGGCCTTTGCCGAGTGTTTCGACATCGGACACGTCGAAGACTCTTCGAACAAGAGCGACAAGTACCTTAGAAACGACATTAGACACAACCTCGTCGGTCTCTTAAAAGAGCGGTACAACCCCAACCTGTTAGACTCTTTAGCGCGTAGCGCGCGCAACTTCGAGCGCGACGAAGAGTTCATTACTATTGCCGCCACCGATCTGTACAATACCGCGCTCGTATCAGAAAACGATATTGAGGTACTGCTCAACCGCACCGCTCTACTCTCTGCTCATCCGGCGGTTCTCTCTCGCGTGCTTCTAAAGGCGACCGAGCGTTTCGGTTGCCGCGCCGACTTCTACTCTATTCATGTGGACGCAATGGGTTCGTTAATAGAGTCGGAGAATCCCTCAGGTCAGCTCGACCTTCCAGGCGGACTTCTCTTTGCCAGAGAGTACGAGACCGTTCGGCTCGGCAGGGCCGCTTCTCTAGAAAATGTGGGGGAGACAGAAGAGACAGAGGCCACGGCTGCTCCCTTCGATATTGAGCTAAAGATACCGGGGCGCACCGAGCTGTTCGGGAACCTGAAAGAAGAGCCCGGGCCGCAAATTGTAGCGACTATTACAGAAGTGTGCGAAACAGACTCTGTAGACATCGACAATAAAAGAGACGAGTCCACTGCCTACTTCGACCTCGCTAGCCTTTTAGAGGCTACTGGAACTGAAAGTGCCGACTTAAGGGCCCGATCATTTGCGCCCGGAGACAGAATGACCCCTTTTGGTAAGCGCGGCGAACAGAAGCTGAAAGAGCTGCTGATAGACGCCAAAGTGCCAAGGTTCAAGCGCACTGGGGTGCCTCTTGTAACAGTGGCCGGAACGATAATCTGGGCCGCCGGTCTCAGGCGCTCGGCCCTCTACACGGTTACCGAGAAGACACGCAGGCTCTTAAAACTTCAGTATCTGAAATAATATTCCCTTATGCGCCTCTTTTGGGCATCAATCCCTTGAGATTTATTCGAAAATCTGATAAATTCTGCTATTCTTAAGTGTGAAACAAGAGTGACATAAGAGTGACACAAGAGCAATATCCCTTGCTATATCCATTACCGTACTGACCGGAGGCTTCGGTAGTAGTATATGATCCTACCCTTTAAGTCCATATATCCCAAACTGCACGAGACCGTCTTTACGGTCGAGAGCGCCGCAATAATCGGCGATGTGGAAATTGGCGCCGACTCCTCCATCTGGTTCAACGCGGTCGTCCGTGGTGACGTCCACTACATACGCATAGGTGAGAGAACCAATATTCAGGACAACTCCACGCTCCATGTCACCCACGACACTCATCCGCTCGTACTCGGCAACGATATAACCGCCGGGCACAACGTAACTCTTCACGGCTGCACCATAGAAGACCGGTGTCTCATCGGCATGGGCGCCATTATTCTAGACGGCGCAGTAGTCGGCTCTGACTCTATGATAGGGGCCGGAGCGCTCGTAACCGAGGGCATGGTAGTGCCTCCGGGCTCACTCGTGGTGGGCGTGCCGGGTAAGGTAAAGCGCGCTCTAACGGACGACGAAAAGGCCGGAATCTTACAATCCGCAACCAACTACATCAAGTACGCCAAAGACTTTACAGACGGGTGAACGGGTGCGCAGGCTCCCTCTTTTTCTTTTAATAACTTGCATGAGGTCTATTTTATAAATGTTTGAAGGACTTGGCTTTTTCGATCTATTGATGAAGGGCGGCCCCACTGTCTGGGTGCTCGGTCTCTTCTCGCTCATCTCTATTACCATAATGCTCGAACGCGCCTGGACGTACCGTAATTTTCGCGCCTCTTTGGGTGCTAGCTACTCGGCGCTAAAGAGCAAGGTCGGCTCTGGCGCAACCCCCTGTTCCGAGGCCGAGCCCTCTGCGCTCGCCAGAGTATACTCTTCGGGTTACGCCAGCAGGCAAGAAGGGCGCGACGAAGTGCTGCGCTCAATGGAGCTTGCAGGCAGATCGGAGCTGGCCTCTTTAGAGAGGTACGTCGGCATAATAGGTACCATCGGCTCTACGGCTCCCTTTATCGGCCTCTTCGGCACGGTGCTCGGCATAATCCACGCCTTTGGCGAGATGGGCGGCATCGGGGCTGCCGGGCCAGCAGCAGTTGCCGACGGTATTGCAGAGGCGTTGGTCGCAACCGCCGCCGGGCTCTTTGTGGCAGTGCCTGCGGTAATAGCCTACAACTACTTTGTAAGAGCGGCAGCTAGAAATGCTTTGGAACTCGAAGCCCGCGCCGCCGAGTTCGTGGCGCCCATACTCAGGTCTGCCAGCAACAACACCGACTGAGGGGAGCATGCGCTCTCTTTATTTCGAACTTGGGTAGCTTCGTTTTTCTTATAGGTTTTGTTATGGCGTGGGGCTTGCGCCCTTTTTATCTCGAACTTAGCTATCTTCGTTTTTCTATTCAGGGTTTTGTGATGGCATGGAATCTAAAGAGCACTGAGGGCCGCATAATCTCGGAGATAAACATAACTCCGCTTACGGACGTTATGCTCGTGCTGCTCGTCATCTTTATGGTCACTACTCCGCTCATAATGAACGAGTCCTTCAAGATAAAGCTCCCGACAGCCGCAACCGGCACAATGGAGGCTGGCACCGGCATAACGGTAACCGTGAACAGGGCCGGAGAGATAGAGCTGAACGGTACGGAAGTTTCCATGGAGACGCTGCGCGCGAGCCTGGTAACTGAGCTTGCTGAGCGCACTGACAAGACCGTGCTCCTCAGGGCCGACGGCGAGACGCTCCACGAAGTGGTAGTAGAGGTGTTGGATATCGCCAAGGAGGCAGGGGCTGCAAAGCTGTCGATTGCAACAGAGCCAGGCGGCGTGACAGGTGGAAGGGCGCGATGAGGAACCGAAACAATAGATGAAACGCGCCTCGATCGACATAGGAACCAACACCGTCAGGCTCCTTATTGCCGAAGTCGCTGACGGCAGTATCAAGCCCTTGCTCATCAAGAGGGCGATAACGCGCCTCGGTGGAGGTTATAGCGAAAAGCACGGCATTTCTCCTGAGGCGCGAGAGCGGACCATAAAGGTCTTGGAAGAGTTCGCCTCTGTTATCAATGCCGAGAGCGTAGCCTCCGCTACTGTCTCGGCTACCTCTGTTATGCGCCGGGCCGTAAATTCAGACGCGATCATAAGCGAGGTTAAGAGTAGAACAGGGCTCGAAATAGAGGTGATCACGGGTGAGACAGAGGCGCGGCTCAGTATGCTCGGCGTTCTCTCTGTATTTTCGGAACCAGGTCCAATAGGAAAGTCGCTTACAATAGACATAGGTGGCGGCTCTACCGAATTTATCGCCTCCACCTCAACCTCTACCTCTAATGAAATAAAGGGGCTCTGGAGCCTCGAACTTGGTGTCGTTCACCTGAGTGAAGAGTTTTTAAAGTCCGACCCGCCGACAAAGAGCGAGCTTAGCGCAATGGAGGCAGAGATAGAGGGGGTTTTCGGGGTGCTTAAGGCCAGTATGAAGGCCGACGGAGTAGATCCTGAAAGCTATTCCACAGACTCCGGCGCACTCTTTATCGGCACGGCAGGCACAATCACGACGCTCGCCGCCGTGGAACTCGACCTTGAGGAGTACGACCCGGAGAAGGTAAACAACTACCAGCTGAGCGTAGAGAGTGTTACCGAAATATTTGCTCGTCTCAAACGTATAAAGATAGCCGAGCGGAAACGGATTGCAGCAATAGAGAAGGGCAGGGAAGACCTGATAGTAGCGGGCACGGCAGTGGCGCTTGGTGCTATGCGCGCTTTTGGTTTCGATAGTATGGTAGTGAGCGACGCGGGCCTCCTGGAGGGGCTGCTGCTCGGATGAGTTTTGTTAAGTAGATGGGTTGACAGGCCGCACGGTTGCGGCCGATAGAGTAAATAAAGAGTAAGGAGTGAAAACAATGGATAACCTGAAATTGCGCGCTGCGTTAACTTTCGACGATGTGCTGTTGGAACCGGCTTTCTCCAAGGTGCTGCCGCGAGACTGTGACGTCTCGACGCAGTTGACCAAAGAGATAAGGCTCAACATTCCCTTTCTGAGCGCAGCCATGGACACCGTTACAGAGGCTCGTATGGCCATTGCCATTGCCCAGGCCGGGGGCCTGGGTGTTGTGCACAAGAACCTGACTGTGGCGGAGCAGGGCGCAATGGTCGATAAGGTAAAGAAGTTCGAGTCCGTTATAATCCAGAACCCGCTGACACTGGACCCGGAGCAGCGCATAGCCGATGCGCTCGACATTATGAGCAAAGAGAACATCTCCGGCTTCCCGATAGTCAAGGACGGTCTGCTGGTCGGCATACTGACCAACAGGGATTTACGGTTCGAGTCCGACCCCGAAAGGAAGATCTCGGAGGTGATGACAAAGGACGTGGTGACAGCGCGCCCGAGGATCGCCATAGAGAAGGCGCGCGCCATACTGCACGAGTTCAGGATAGAGAAGCTGCCGATAGTAGACAGCAAGGGTCGCCTGAAAGGCCTTATAACCGTTACCGATATCGAAAAGCGGGCGAAGCACCCTGACTCTTGCAAGGACGGACTCGGCAGACTGCGGGTAGGCGCGGCGGTCGGCGTCTCTTTCGACCGCGAGGAGCGCACCGCTGCTCTTATAGAGGCCGGAGCGGACTGCATCTTCATAGACACCGCGCACGGCCACTCCAAGGGCGTAATAGATGCCGTAAGGTCCACCAAGAAGAACTTCTCTTGCCAGGTCATAGCCGGTAATATCGCTACAGCCGAGGCGGCCGAAGCCCTTATAAAGGCTGGTGTTGACGGGCTCAAGGTCGGTGTCGGGCCGGGCTCCATCTGTACCACAAGAATCGTTACGGGCATCGGGGTTCCGCAGATCACGGCGGTCTCCGATGTCGTGAAAGTGGCGCGGCGCAAGGGTGTGCCCGTTATTTCCGACGGTGGTATAAAATTCTCGGGTGACGTAACAAAGGCAATAGCCGCCGGAGCCGACTCTGTTATGATTGGCGGGCTTTTTGCCGGAACGGATGAAAGTCCCGGTGAGACCGTGCTCTTGCAGGGGCGGACGTTCAAGCTCTATCGCGGAATGGGCTCGATAGAAGCGATGAAAAAAGGCAGCAAAGACAGGTACTTCCAGGATGATGTTGAGAGCGACCTCAAGCTCGTGCCAGAGGGTATCGAGGGGCGCGTACCGCACAAGGGCCCGCTCGCCTCTATCATCTATCAGATGACCGGTGGCCTGAAGGCCGGCATGGGATACTGCGGCACCAAGACGATAGTCGACCTCCATAAGAAGGCGAAATTCCTGCGGATTAGCGCTTCAGGGCTCAGAGAGAGCCACGTGCACGACGTTGTTATAACCAAGGAAGCGCCGAACTATAAGCTCGATTTCTAGTCCCTTTTTGTGCCCTTTTCGTCATGACGAATT
>JADFVP010000160.1 GCA_015222595.1 Pseudomonadota bacterium | reverse complement strand
TGGTGCGGGGCAGTGCCCTCTTCGATCTCTCGTACTGCGCGTACCATCAGCTTTATGCCGAGCTTTACGACCTTGACGTAGAGGCTCTCATGGTTGTCGTCCGGTGTAATTTCGGGACGCCCCTGGTAGACTATATCACCCTCGTCGATGTTCTTGTTTATGTGGTGTACGGTGGCTCCAACGTACTCCGGCTCTTTGTTATATATCGCCCACATGGTCGTCCAGACGCCTCTGTACTTTTGCGCGAGCCCGCCATGCAGGTTAAGTATGCCTTGTGCGGGTATGCTGATCATGGGGTCTTTTAGTATGGAGGCGCCGCAGACGGCGATGATGTCGGGTTTAAAGTCCCGGATCATATCTACGTACTTCTGATTATTGATCTGCCTTACGCCCTCTGTGCGGATAACGGTGACTCCATCTTTCTCTCTTAGTTCTATTCCTTCGTCCCCGAAACCCTCGTAATTGATCTTTGCAGCCTTTTCCAGATAGGCCTTTGAAGCGGAAGACTTTTTAAGTTTTTCATAAAGAGCGCCCGGGTGCGCAAGCCCTTTTACCAACTTGGAAAACTTCTGTTTAGAACTCGTTGCCCGGTGCTGAGTCTCAACTACAACGGCTACTACATTTACCTCTTTTAACAAGGCATTGGCGAAGTAGATGTCCGATATATCTGAACTGACTATTACGACCACTCGGGCGCGGTTATCCATTATCCCTTCCTGATCTTTGCAATAGCTCTTTTGATGTAGTACTTCACTGTCTGCGTTACACCCGGATAGTAGAGGTTGAGGTTGCAGTTCTTGCAGATATTTATCTTGTTCTGTCTCTGCTGTTCTATAAAGAGTTTGTGCCTGTCGTTACCCCAGATGTCCGTAAGCTTTTCGGTTAGGAGGTTGCCGATATGGTAGTTGTTGAACATCAGGCACGGTGTTACGTTGCCGAGCGGGTCAACGGTTATTACGGTGGTACAGAGGCGGCACTTTGGTATAGCGTGGCTTCCCTTTGTGAGAACCTCGTTGGTGATAGTTAGCGGGCCCATGTAGTTGACATAGACGCTCTTGTCGGTGCTCTTCATGCTCTTGTCGATTACGTTCCAGAACTCACGAGCCTGTTCTTCGCTCATGAGGTTGGAGATATCGTCTGTCGGGGTGAAGTACGGCTCGGGCAGTACTCCGTCAACGGCTGAAGCGTCTATATTCTCCTGAGAGTACTCTTCCATAACGCGCGGGTAGACGGCGTCTACGGGATACTTGCTTGAGAACTCCGTTATATCTTCCAGGCTGTCGTAGTTGTTCTTCGATATAGTGTTGCAGATGACGATTGTAGGTTTCTCTTTTTCACCCCTTAGTTCAGCGAAGTTCTCTATGGCCTCTTTAACCAGCGTGAAGCCACCGTCTTTGCCCCTTATCTCGTCATGCTTGCTTCCGACGTTATCTAGCGAGAAGTAGATGGTATCGAGTCCCGTATCGACGAACTTCTTTACCGTCTCACGGTCTATGGAGATACTGTTGGTCGGGAAGTAGGTGCCCATGCCGTTGTCGGTACAGAACCTTATAATGTCGAAGATTATATCTTTTCTCAAGAGCGCGTCGCCGCCGAATATCTCTACGCTCTTAATTCCATAGTCGCGCATATTCGTCAGTATCTGCTTCCACTCTTCCCATCCGAGTTCGGCGGTCTTATCCGTTACCTCGTTTCGCTTCCAGATATTGCATGTCTTGCAACGGCTTGTGCAGCGGTAGGTAAGGTAAATGATTGCATCTATCGCCTTGACATCGCGCGAGCAGTTGTCTCTTTCTCTTCCGTGCGCAAGGCTCGCTTTAAAGTCAGCTACGATACTCATGCTGTTCTATTTGCCAGAGTCAATTGTCTCTGCCTCTTTTCTATAAAGCCTCTTTGCCGCAGGGTAGATCTTGGTTGCTATCAGCCCGACTATGGCGCCATAGAGGCTATTGCTATACGCGGTAATGTTAAAGTACCTGTTCGTCTCTTTGGTCCAGTTCTTTTTATAAAAGCTGTCGCCGCATCCGAGATCGTAGGTAGCTCCGCTTTCGTCGAATTTACTCTTAACTATATTGAAGTCGAGAATGGAACCCGGAGAGAGATTTTTATGCTCTGTATCGTAGTCTGCCGTAATCCCGTATGTTATATTATTATAGCTGAAATGGTACTCGTAGGCAATTGGGGTGCTCTGTAAAGAGAGTATCCAGATGTTGACAAAATCGTCTCTGTTGACTCTCGTGGCCATTGCCGTGTAGAAAGAGCTGTTACCATTATCACTTGCTATAGAGTTCTCTATCTGGTGCTTCCACCCCTTCTTTGCAAGCTCCATAACAGAGGGGAGAACCCTTGTCAGTTCCTCTTCGGTCCTGTACTGGTGTACTTCATACTCTCCGGCCTTCTTTATCTTGTTCTGCTTGTTCCGTAGCGCTTTTTTGAACCTCGTACTCCTTGCAGCGTAGAAGCTCTCCCAGTCGGACTCCACTCTCAGGTATGGGGAGCTTGCAGATGGCGCCGAGCTTGACCTCATGCGCCTGGAGCCCAATATCTCTGTAATCACGGACAAGCTCGCAGATGCCTCCGGAATACAGCCGAGTTCCATAACGGTCCATTTTAACTTCAGCAGGCGCTCGGCCAATTTGTTGAGCGCAGATGGAGTGTTTTTAGCGACAATAAAGTCTCCGGTCGTCCATGTCGGGTCTCCTATGAAGGAGGCTTTGGTGACCTTGAGGCAGAACTCTTTAACGGTATTTAGCATTATTGGAGCTGCACCCACCAGCACACCAGCTTCTCTTACGGTTATTATCGCAAGAGAACTCTCTTGACGCTTAGCATGGTAACTGAGCCACCAGTTGCTCAGCCACTCATGAGTAAGAAAGAGACAGTTTGCTGAGCTCTTATCAAGCAGAGAGTTCCACTCGCTGGCCAGTTCCACAAAGGCCTCGAAGTTGCTAATGACTTCGACAGTGTCAAGTTCTCTCTTCTTTATATCCACAACCTGCTTTGTGTCATCCTTTGTCAGGTGTTGCTGTTCCACTATTTCTCTCTCTTAATGAATTGATAAATTGCTTTGCCTTAACCTCGAACCTTTTAAGGCTATTTAAGAGGCCGGGGCGTGCAAGGTATATATCGCACAGGAAGCGGGACTCCTTTGCGAGTCTTTTCTTATATGTATCTGTTGCACCCATCATGAGAAAGTCGTACTCCCGGACTCCGGAGTCAATTGCATCGTGTATTGAGTTGTCGTGGAGCAGCAGGCCGGGGGAGAGGTCGGAAGCGACTTCGCTGTCGAGCCCTGACTGAAGAAATGAAATTCTGTTATTGTACCTCATGTTGTATAGTGCGGCTGCCGGGCGGCCATCTATTTCAAGAAATAGAAGGTCGAGCGAGTCGGTCTCTAGCAAGTCTATTGCCATAGACTTCAGGAATTCCTTGAAGAGCCCGGTCTCGAACGAACCGGGACAGTTCCTGCTATTCCAGCGAACGGTATGGAGCCGTGCAAACTCGTCAAAATCGACTTCGAGTTCCTCTCTGTTCTCTGTCCGCCTGAAGCGTACATCTCCGTGTGCCTGCAGCCGCCTGCTGTCGCGTCTTATCTTTGCTCTTGTCGATGAGCCGAGTTGCCCCAGGTACTCTTCATAGGTGTCAGGTAGTTCAACGTGAGGACATTCAAACTCCCGGCCCTTTGAGTAGAGCAGACCAAGATTGTCTGCGCTCTCTTTGAGCC
>JADFVP010000159.1 GCA_015222595.1 Pseudomonadota bacterium | reverse complement strand
TCTTCGGCTATATGACGGCACGCCTCTATGTCGAGGCCCGGTACGCCGACCACGCTCGCAATGACAAAGGCGATATGCTTCTTCGCCTCTTTTAGAAAGAAGAGTATCGCCGGGTAGGCGTCATCTCCAAAGGGGGTATCTATCAGCTCGCGGTAGGTCTCTGAGTCCGGCGCGTTCAGGCTGACAGAGACCGTATCGACGAACTTCAGCTCCGGCAACACGTTTCTCTTGTTGTAGAGGTTCGCCAGCCCATCGGTATCTATGCGAATCTTGCAGCCCATCCGCTTCAGATACATTCCGACCTCCTTAACCAGATCGATCCGTATAAGCGACTCTCCGAAACCGCAAAAAACAACCTCGTCGTACTCTGTCGGCTCTTTACCGAGTTCGGTAATAGCGGCTATGACTTCGGTAAAATCCGGCTCACGGGCGAGCTTCAGATAGTGGCCCTTTACGGTGTACGAGCTGAACTTGGCGCAAAAGTGGCAACGGTTGGAGCACCTGTTGGTGATGTTCAGGTAGAGCGAGTTCCGTATGGCGTAGGCGACCTTCGCATGCTTTTCGCCTCCAGGTGAATCGGCATCGGCGCCGGTTTCGGTCTCTTCCGCGCTTCCGGCTATACCGAACAGCTCCTCTGTGTTGAGCGTCGTTATGCGCGCGACGTCTTCCAGGCTGAGGCCCTTTAGCTCAGCAATCTTTTGAGCCGTATGAACGGTGAAAGCAGGCTCGTTCGTCTTACCCCTTACAGGCACAGGCGCAAGGTACGGGCAGTCGGTCTCGACAAGTATCTTTTCTATCGGAACCGCCTTTACGACGTCTTGCAAGCCGAGAGCCTTTGGAAAAGTTATGACACCTGAGAACGAAATATAAAAGCCCATCTCTAACGCCTCCTCAGCCAGCTCCGGCGAACCGGAGAAGCAGTGCAAGACGCCTCCTTCGGGCCCTAGCCCCTCGGCACGAAGTATCTCAAGTGTCTCGGCCTCTGCCTCGCGCGTGTGGACTATTATCGGCAGACGAAGCTCTTTGGCGAGACGAAGCTGGGCAACAAAGACCTCGCGCTGAGTGTCTCGCGGAGAGTTGTCGTAATGAAAATCGAGCCCGGCTTCTCCTATTGCTACTATTCTGCCTTTTAGCTTCGGGTCGGCAGACGTAACGACTTCTCTAATAGCGTCGTACGGCGTTGAGTCCACGACCTCCTTCGCCTCGTGCGGGTGTACGCCCAGCGCACCGTAGAGATTTGCGTTTGAACTTATAAGCTCTACGACACGGTCGAAGCCGCCGCGTTTGTTCCAGCAGCCGACCGTTACCATGCGCGTAACCCCGGCCTTTGTTGCACGCTCTAAGACACCACCCAGGTCTTCAAAAAGCCTCGGGTCGTCCAGGTGCGCATGCGAATCTATAAAGAGTTTCTTGTCCATCTATACCGCTCCTCTAAAATCTGTCTTAATAAAAGAAAGCCGCTACAGAGCGGCTTCTCTTCTTAACTATCTATCTATATCCGGCTATACTCTGCGAAGAGTCTTCCACGCCAAAGGCGTTTCTATACCGGCTCCACGCTCGGCTCGTCTATCCTCGGAAAGAGCGGCGCGCCCTTTGCGACCTTCAGCCCAGAAATATCTACTGCGCCCAGAGAGCCCTCTCTCTTAAGATCGCTCTGCTCAACACGGCTCGTAATTCCTAGCTGTGTCCAGATACCCTGCGCTGAGCCCGGCATAAAGGGCGAGGTGAAGAGCCCGAATAACCGGAGCGTATCGGCGAGCGTATAGAGCACTGTGGCAAGCGCCGCGTCCTCTGCCTTGGCGAGCTTCCACGGCGCGGTCTTTTCTATATAGGCGTTCACTTCGCGCACCCGCTCCCATATCTTCACGAGCGCTTCATATGGGTCGAATTTTTCCATGCACTCGTCCACGTCAGTAGCAAGTGTCCCGAAGAGCGCGTACAGAGGCCCCTCTAGCTCGTCTCTCAACTCCTCTTTCGCCGGGGCTGCGGGTATAATGCCTTCGCAGTACTTCTCTATCATCGAGACCGTGCGGCTAAGAAGGTTCCCAAGATCGTTGGCAAGCTCCGAGTTGGTGCGGCGCACTAGTGCTGGAATGGAGAAGTCGCCGTCGAGGCCGAACCGCACTTCGCGAAGTAGAAAGTACCGGAACTGGTCTACGCCGTACTCTTTGATAACCTCGAACGGGTCTACGACGTTGCCTGTAGACTTGCTCATCTTCGCTCCGTCCACCGTCCACCAGCCGTGGGCAAAGACACGGGTCGGAAGAGGCACGCCGGCGCTCATCAAGAAAGCGGGCCAGAAGACCGAATGAAAACGCAGAATGTCCTTGCCGATAACGTGCACCACCTCGTGCTCGCCCTCGCTGTCCGACTCTCCCCAGTACCTGAGGTAACGCTCGTCCGGGTAACCGGCAGCAGTTAAGTAGTTGGTGAGCGCCTCTATCCAGACGTACATGATATGCTTTTCGTCGCCCGGCACGGGTACTCCCCAGGTGAAGGTCGTCCGCGAGACCGATAGGTCGCGCAGGCCCTCGGAGAGAAAGGACAGAACCTCGTTGCGCTTAGTCTTTGGAGAGATAAAGCCGGGGTTAGCCTCTATGTGCGCCTTCAACCGTTCGCCATACTTCGAGAGCGCAAAGAAGTAACTCTGCTCTTTTAGCCGCTCGACCTCGCGCCCGCAGTCCGGGCACTTCATGTCTACAAGCTGCCCCTCTGTCAGAAAGTTCTCGCACGGCGTGCAGTACCAGTCTTCGTACTCGCCGAGGTAAATATCTCCGCTCTTTTCGATCGCTGCCCAGAGGTGCGTAGCAGCGCTCTTGTGGCGCTCCTCTGTGGTGCGGATAAAGTCGTCGTTCGAGGCTTCGAGCGCTGTACAAAGCTCGCGAAAACGCTCCACGATAGAGTCTACGAACTGCTGCGGCGCGACCCCTGCGGCTAGAGCCGCCTTCTCTACCTTCTGCCCGTGCTCGTCCGTGCCGGTAAGAAAGAAGACGTCGTAACCGCATAGGCGCTTGTAGCGTGCTAGTGCGTCGGCAGCGACAGTCGTGTAGGCGTGGCCGATATGCGGCACGTCGTTTACGTAGTAGATAGGGGTCGTTATGTAGAAGCTCTTGGTCATTAAACTCTCTTAGCTGTCTTTGTTTGTGTCCGGCTTCGTGTCCGGCTTTGAGTTGCCGCCCTGACTGTTCTGGCCGGTCTGGTCGCTCTGGTCGCTCTGGCCGGTCTGCCCACTTTGATTGCTCGAAGTCTTGCCTCCGGCGTCTCTGGTAGAGTTAGGGCTAGAGTTAGGCCTGTTC
>JADFVP010000158.1 GCA_015222595.1 Pseudomonadota bacterium | reverse complement strand
TCTTCCGTCTTCTGTCTCAATCCTCTCTTGTGGCCAGGTAGATCCTGCACTCCTCGGAGCCTATCCAGTCTATCTTCATCATGTTGGTCGCCCCGCGCATGCCGACCTTTGTGCCCGAGACTATAATTACCGTATCGCCCCAGTCGGCTATTCCAGACTCTATCAGCGCAGCCTCGCCCCTGCAGATCATCTCGTCGGTGTGGTCGCCGAACTCCATGTGAAAGGGCTGTACGCCCCAGAGCAGCGTTAAGGCCCGGCACGTAGTCTCCACCGGCGTGAGCGCAATAATAGGCACGTTCGGCCTCAGTTTCGAGATTATTCCTGCCGTGTGCCCGGACTGCGTAAAGACCACTATCGCCTTGCACTCGGCAACATGGCTCGCCGCGCGCGCTGCCGAGGCCACCATATGGGCGAACGACTCTTTCTCTATTCCCGTGGCCCCGGCTACGGGCGCCACCTCTTCGCAAGAGTTCTCGGTCTCGGTAATTATGCGCGACATCATAGCCACGGCCTTTATAGGGTGCTTGCCTACGGCGGTCTCTCCCGAGAGCATAAGCGCGTCCGTGCCGTCGAGCACAGCGTTCGCTACGTCTGAGGCCTCGGCCCTTGTGGGCCGCGCGTGCGTTATCATCGATTCGAGCATCTGGGTGGCCGTTATAACCACCTTGCCCGCACGGTGGGCGGCTACTATTATCTTCTTCTGGAGCAGCGGAACCTTCTCCGGGCTAAGCTCCACGCCGAGATCTCCGCGCGCTACCATCAGCCCGTCGGCAACTACGAGTATCTCGTCCAAGGCCTCTATCGCCTCGCCCTTCTCTATCTTTGCGATTATCGGTATCTCCAGGCCCTTGGACTGGAGTATCTCGCGCAGCCCGGTAACGTCCGAGGCCGTACGCACGAACGAGAGCGCAAGGTAGTCTACTTCATGCTCTACGGCGATTGCTATACCCTCTATGTCTTTATCCGTCAGCGACGGTGCGCTTACTGCGACTCCGGGCAGGTTTATGCCCTTGTGGTCTTTTATAACCCCGCCTTCTATGACGGTGCAGAGTACGGTTTCGTTCTCAACGGCATCGACGTGCAGCTCAATGAGGCCGTCGTCTATAAGGATGCGGTCGTCGTCGCTAACGTCTTTGCAAAGCGAGGTGTAGGTGGTGTTTATATAGGTTCCCTCGGCCTTCGTGCCCTCGTTAACTATCTTCAGGGTCTCGCCCTCGGTTACGGTAACAGGGCCGCTATCGAGCTTGCCGGTCCTGATCTTCGGGCCCTGAAGGTCGAGCAGTATGGCAACAGGAGTGTTCAGGCTCTTGGAGATCGCCCTTATGTCGGCGATTGCCTTGCCGTGATCGTCGAGCGTGGCGTGCGAGAGGTTGAGCCGTATTACGTTGACTCCGGCCTTAATAAGCTCTTCGAGGTTTTCGCGCGAGGAGCTTGCAGGGCCGATGGTGGCGACTATCTTGGCGTGTCTGGTCAGTTTTACGGGCCTCGGCATCGTGTGCTTCTCTGTAGTTAAGTGGGTATGGGGTTAATGAGTTCTGTTACTGCGGAGTAGACTCCGCAGTAAGGCGTTTTTACAATTATACACGGTGTAAGCGGCTCTGTCTTGGTATTAACCCAGCTGCCTGACAGTCTAAACGGACTGTTTCTTTTTATGCTGACACTCGGCTGTTTTTCGGCACTTATCCGCTATTGTCAGTGGAGTCGCTTCAGAACGCTTTTTTCCTTTGACATTTATTTTGGTTTTAGTAATAATTCTAACTCTATTTTGATTCCATATTTGTACTACCCGAACCGTGCTATCCTTATCTTACTCGGCACAATAAGGGTTAACCTTTAACTCAAATACCGTGCGGCCCACTCTTGTTGGTCTGTATCCGGTTCCTTAAGGCATTGCAGAGCGTATTGGACTCCAGAATAACAGTGCTGTATGAGACGCACAAAGGGCTAGGCGCCCGTTTTGTCGATTTTGCGGGCTGGCGCATGCCTGTACTCTACTCCGGCGTGGTCGAGGAGCATATGGCCGTAAGAGAGGCGTGCGGCATCTTCGATGTGAGCCATATGGGCGAGATCGAGGTCTCAGGGCCCGGCGCCGAAGCTGCCGTGCAGTATATTGCCAGTAACGACATAGAGCGCATCGTGGACGGGCAGTGCCAGTACACGCTAGTGTGCAACGACACGGGCGGCGTTATCGACGACACTATCGTCTACAGGCGCAGCGCCGACAATTTTTTATTCTGCACTAATGCAATAAACACCGACTCTGTCTTCTGTTGGCTTTTAGAGAAGCTCCACGGCAGAGAAGGCGTAGAGGTAATAGACAGGAGTGGCGAGTACGCTCAGATAGCTATTCAGGGCCCGGCCTCCTTAGACATCTTCAAGATAGCCTTCGGCATCGATACTGAAGAAATTCGTCCGTTCCGTTTTATAGAGACTACCGTGGCAGGCTCTTTGGCTATAGTCTCAAAGACCGGGTATACCGGAGAGCAGGGCCTTGAGATCTATCTGGCGCCCGCTTCGGCACCTGCGGCATGGGACGCGCTTATGGCGGCCGGGGCCGGGCACGGAATTAAGCCAATAGGGCTCGGCGCGCGCGACACGCTTCGGCTTGAGATGGGCTACCCGCTCTACGGGTACGAGATCACCGAAGAGTTCGGCCCCATTGAGGCCGGCCTCAAGAGGTTCGTGGCCTTAGAAAAAGGGGGCTTTATCGGACAAAAGGCTATGGTAGAGCGCGCTGAGGGCGCGCCAAAGAGCGTGCTCGTCGGGCTTCGCATGGAGGGCTCCGGGGTTCCGCGCACCGGGTACGAACTCTTTTCCGGGGATAAAGCGGCAGGAAACGTCACGAGCGGCACGCACTCTCCGGCCCTTAAGTACGGAGTTGCAATGGCCTACGTGGCCCCGGAGTTCAAAGAGCCGGGCACGAGGCTCAATATGCAGATTCGTAAACGCTCGGTCGAGTGCACTGTGGTCGCTATACCGTTCTACAGGCGCGAAAAAAAATAGGTAACGCTCCGGCTGCGTTGGTACAGTTAACAAGAGCAAGGCCGGTCAATATAACAGTTTTGATTTTCTAAATAATAACGAGAAAAGGAGAGCATAAATGGAGTTTCCGGAAGATTTAAAGTACAGCAAAGAGCATGAGTGGGTCAGGCTGGAGGGCGACACGGCTGTTATAGGCATTACGGACTACGCTCAGGACTCTCTGGGAGATGTCGTTTACGTTGAGCTTCCCGCAGAGGGAGATGCCGTTACCAGAGGCGAGACCTTCGGTGTTGTAGAGTCCGTCAAGGCGGTTTCGGATCTGTACTCTCCTGTGTCCGGCTCGGTGGTCGAGATGAACGACGCTGTAGTGGACGGCCCGGAGGCTATTAACGAAGACCCGTACACAGAGGCGTGGATGCTGAAGATCGAACTCGATAATATCGAAGAACTCGAAGAGCTTCTGAGCGCAGACGAGTACCAGCAGTTCATAGAAGAAGAGAAGTAACTTAAGTGCCATATATACCGCATACTGAAACAGAAATAGAAGAGATGTTGAAGAGCGCGGGCGCAGACTCTATAGAAGAGTTGCTTACGTGCCTGCCCGCCGCCCTAAGGGTAGAGGGCCGGCTTAAGCTCCCCGAAGGCCTTACGGAGCAGGCCCTTAAGGAGACTCTGGCAGGGCTTGCCGCGAAGAACCGGGGCTCTAGCGAGCAGTCGGTCTTTTTGGGCGCCGGCGCGTATGCGCACTACATTCCGTCTGCGGTAGACCACATAATTTCGCGCTCTGAGTTCTTTACCGCCTACACCCCTTACCAGCCGGAGCTGAGTCAGGGAACGCTTCAGGCGGTCTTCGAGTACCAGAGCTTCGTAGCGCGCCTTACCGGCATGGACGTTGCCAACGCCTCGCTCTACGACGGAGCCTCTGCGGTTGCCGAGGCCGTCTTGATGGCAGGGCGAATAACCAAAAGGCCGGGCGTGCTAGTGTCGCGCGCGCTCCACCCGGAGTACCGCGAGGTCACAGAGACCTACCTCAATGCAACCCCTGAAGATATTCACGAGATACCGTACTGCCCGGACTCCGGCACGACCTTTGTCGATGCGATAGAGACGGCGCTCGGCGAGTCCATAGGCTCGGTCGTTATTCAGAACCCGAACTTCTTCGGCTCGATAGAAGAGCTGGCCCGCATTGCCACGGTAGTGCACGCCAACGGCTCGCTCCTTATTGTGGTGGTTAACGAGCCGGTGTCGCTTGGGATTTTAAAGTCTCCCGGAGAGGCCGGGGCCGATATAGTCGTCGGAGAGAACCAGTCGTTCGGTAACGCGCTAAACTACGGCGGGCCGTATCTCGGCTTTATGGCTTGCCGCGAGAAGTTCCTGCGCCAGATGCCGGGCAGGCTGGTTGGCGAAACTGTTGACACCGAAGGCCGCAGGGCCTTCTGCCTCACCTTTGCCACGCGCGAGCAGCACATCAGGCGCGAGCGCGCGACCTCTAATATCTGCACCAACCACGGCCTCACGGCCCTTGCCGCTTCCGTGCACATGGCGCTTCTTGGCCCTAGCGGCTTAGTCGAGCTTGCGGAGCTTAATCTATCCAAGGCGGCCTATCTAAGAGATAAGCTGAACGAGATAGAGGGCGTAAGCGTTGCCTTCAACTCGCCTGTCTTTAACGAGTTTGTTCTCTTTACGGACGCTGAGCCAGACGCGGTTCTAAAGGCATTAGGCAAGCGCGGAATTGTCGGCGGCCTGTCGCTCTCGCGTTTCTACCCCGAGCTTCACGGCCACCTGCTGGTAACAGCGACCGAGGTCAACTCGAAGGCCGATATGGACGCCTTCGCAGTTGCGCTTTCGTCGATAGTAGAGGCAGAAGCAGCGACGGCAGGCGAATGATTTTTTCAAAAATGACAGGATTGTAAATGACTGGATTATAAAGGACAGGATTGCAATAGATGAAAAAGGTCGGAACAACAGGGCTCCAGATGAACGAACCGGTTATCTTCGAGCGCTCCGTAAAGGGCCGCAAGGGCGTTAGCCCTATTGAGCACGATGTGCCTAAAGCTAACGTCTCGGAACTGATTCCCGCGCGGTTTCTCCGCTCGGAGACTGTTGAAACTAACGGCGCCGCGCTGCCCGAAGTCTCGGAGCTGGAAGTCGTACGCCACTATACGCGTCTTTCGCAGTGGAACTTCGGCGTAGACTCCGGCTTCTATCCTTTAGGTTCGTGCACCATGAAGTACAATCCGAAGGTGAACGAAGACATTGCCCGTTTGGACGGCTTCACCTCCATCCATCCGTATCTCGACACAGACTCTACTCAGGGCGCGCTTCAGCTTATGTACGAACTCGAAGAGTATCTGGCGGAAATTACCGGCATGGACGGGGTAACGCTTCAGCCTTCTGCCGGGGCGCACGGAGAGTTGTGCGGCTTAATGATGATAGCCAAGTGCCTCAAAGCTCGCGGCGAGACTCGGACCAAGGTCTTAATTCCCGACACCGCGCACGGCACAAACCCTGCGTCGTCTCAACTGGCGGGCTTCAAGGTCGTTAAGATCGCTTCGGGTACAGACGGCTGCATTACGCTCGAAAGTATTGAAGAGGCGATGGACTCTGACGTTGCCGCTCTGATGCTGACCAACCCTAATACGCTCGGCCTCTTTGAGCATGACATTGTGGAGATAGCAAAGATAGTTCACTCGCGCGGCGGTTTTGTCTTCTGCGACGGGGCGAACATGAACGCGCTTATGGGTCTTGTACGCCTCGGAGACTTGGGTGTTGATGTCGTGCAGCTGAACCTCCACAAGACCTTCAGTACCCCGCACGGCGGTGGCGGGCCGGGCAGTGGCCCCGTAGGGGTGAAGGCAGAGCTTGCGCCGTATCTTCCTGTTCCGCGCATAAAGAAGGATAAAGAAGAGTACACCTTTGAGTACGACTGTCCGGATACAATAGGCCGCCTGAAGGCCTTCTATGGCAACTTCGCCATTATGGTAAGGGCTTACAGCTACATCAGAAGATGCGGCCCTGAGGGTCTCCGGCGCGTTTCCGAGATCGCGATACTGAACGCCAACTATATAAAGGAGCGGCTAAAGGCGACCTTTGAGCTTCCGCACGACGACAAGCCTTGCATGCACGAGGCGGTCTTCTCCGACGCAACGCTAAAGGAGTTCGGTGTGTCCACAATGGATGTTGCCAAGCGATTAATCGACTACGGTATCCATCCGCCGACCGTCTACTTCCCGCTGGTAGTCGGCGGGGCGATAATGATAGAGCCGACCGAGACCGAGAGTAAGGCAGAGCTTGACGGCTTTATCGAAGCCATGGAGGCTATTGCCGCCGAAGCAAAGAACGCGCCCGAGCTGCTCCATAATGCGCCGACCACCACACGTGTTTCTCGCGTGGACGAAACGCGCGCGGCGCGCGAGCCGCGCCTCGTGTGGCAGCCGTAGGGTCTGTTGGTGCAAGCCGTTCTCGGTGCCTATACCTCATTAAGGGGTTCAGTAATCTCCGCAGAGCCCCACGTTGATAAATAATGCAAACATTTCCGGCAAGATTAAAAGCATGAACGTCCGACATAAGCATCTTTCGCGCATCAAGTAGATCGAGACCCAGGAGACTACTAGGTTGTTATCACCCATCTGTTAAGGAGGAACATGAGTTCACCAGCAGGTAATTTGCTTAAAATAGATTTCAAGAAAGTTGACTGGCAGGAGGAACTCAGTAATAACGTAACTACGCTTGATGAACTCAACGAATTTCTACCGCTCTCCGGTGAAGAGCAGAAGTCTCTTGAAGAAGTGGTCGAGAGACATCCCATGAATATCCCCCGTTACTATCTGAGCCTTATAGACCCGAACGACCCTGAGGACCCCATAAGAAAACTTGCCATGCCATCGGCGGATGAGTTGGTCGTCGCAGGCTCGATGGGAGAGACAACACAAGATCCTTACGGCGACGACAAGCACGATAAAGGCAACGGTATTTTGCATAAATACCCATACTCAGCTCTTATCGTGGCAACCGAATATTGCGCGATGTATTGCAGGCACTGCTTCAGGAAGCGCATGGTCGGCCTCCCGAACAAGCAGACGGTCGAGAGTTTCAATAATGCTGCTAAATATATCGCTGAACATAAAGAGATAACCAACGTAATATTATCCGGTGGCGACCCCCTGATGCTACCAACACCCATCCTGAAACAGATGCTCGATACGTTGCGAGATATCGACCATATAAACTACATCAGAATAGCGACAAGAGTGCCAGTGGTCTTTCCGATGCGACTCTT
Source organism: Pseudomonadota bacterium (assembly GCA_015222595.1). Classification (GTDB taxonomy): domain Bacteria; phylum Desulfobacterota; class GWC2-55-46; order GWC2-55-46; family JADFVP01; genus JADFVP01. The sequence continues at coordinate 836 of JADFVP010000158.1, read as the reverse complement.
CGATAAAGAACTCTTATCTTACCTAAAGGAGTTCAACAGGGAAAAGGCTGTCTACGTTCCAACCCACTTCAACCACAATAGAGAGATAACTTCAGTGGCGACAGACGCCGTTCAGGCGCTTCGCGAGGCCGGGATTACCGTAAATAACCAGGCGGTCTTCTTAAGGGGCGTTAACGACTCCCCGGACGCTCTCGAAGACCTGATGAACGGTCTCGTCAGAATCGGTGTCAACCCGTACTACCTTTACCAATGCATGCCGGTATCGCGCGTAAGGCACCACTTTCAGGTGCCCCTGAAGGAAGGAATAGATATAGTCAATGAAGCAAAAAGTCGACTCGACGGATACGCAAAGCGGTTTAAGTTCATCATGGGGCACGACATAGGGAAGATCGAGATCTGCGGCAGGGACGGCAATAAGCTCGTAATGAACCAGATTCACTCTCGCCCCGATCATCCTGAAGAAGCCTCCAAGGTTCTTATACGCGAGCTTACAGATAACGCCGGTTGGTTCGACGACCTGCCCGAATAAAACTTTAGTCAGGTCTCTTGATTTTAAAATTGGGTTTTTTTCGACTCAGAAACCCCGGTGCTCTCTACCCGGAGTAAAGTAACCCCTTTACACCCACTCACCCAATCTGATAAATTCTACCCATGAAGAAATTCACTATTGCCTTAGGGCAGATAAACCCGGTGGTCGGAGATATTGCCGGCAACGCGGAGAAGATACTCGGTGCCATTCGTAGCGCCAAGGCCTCTGGCGCTGCGCTCGTGGTGCTGCCGGAGCTTGCGCTCACCGGCTATCCTCCTGAAGACCTGCTCCTGAACTCCGGCTTCAT
>JADFVP010000157.1 GCA_015222595.1 Pseudomonadota bacterium | reverse complement strand
TCGACACACTCCTGCGGACCGTTAAGGGCGATGATACCGGCTATCTGAATCGGCTGGAACATGCCGTAGTCCAGATAACTCTTAATGCGTGTAAGCGCCCCTATCATCCTCTGGTTGCCTACCGCGAAACCGACTCTCCAGCCTGGCATATTGTAGCTCTTACTTAACGTATAGAACTCGACAGCCAGATCTTTAGCTCCCGGAACCTCTAGAATACTCGGAGCCTTGTAGCCGTCGAAAACAATATCTGCATAGGCGAGGTCGTGAACCACCATCATATTGTGCTCTTTGGCGAAGTCGACTATCTTGACGAAGAAGTCTAAGTCCACCACCTCGGTCGTAGGATTATGCGGGAAGTTGAGTATAAGAAGCTTCGGCTTCGGCCACGAGACCTTGACGGCCTTTTGAAGCTCTTCAAAGAAATCAACTCCCGGATAGAGCGGGATACTGATGAGGTCGCCGCCTGCTATAACTACCGAGTAGGCGTGTATCGGGTAGGTCGGGTTGGGTACGAAGACCACGTCTCCCGGGGCGATAATAGCCATGGCGAGGTGCGAGATACCCTCCTTGGAGCCGATGGTTGCAACGGCCTCGGTGTCGGGGTCGAGATCGACATTGTAGTGGCGCTTGTACCAGTCGGTAATAGCGAGCCTCAGCTTATAAATACCCTTGGATGCCGAGTACCTGTGGTTGCGAGGGTTCTTTACCGCCTCTACCATCTTGTCCACTATATGCTGCGGGGTAGCCTGGTCCGGGTTGCCCATGCCGAAGTCTATAATATCTTCGCCCCGCCTGCGGGCCTCGGCCTTCAGTTCTATAACCTGGTTGAAGACGTACGGCGGGAGCCTCTTTATTCTGTAAAATTCTTCCATTGTCCTGTCTGTCCGGTCTCTCTGTTTGACTTCTCTGTTTAATAAATATCTGGGACTACTAAAGTAGACCGGTCTACCTGACCCGTCTACTTAAATAACTCGGCATTGTATGAACTGCGCACAAAGGTGCCGGAGTAGACCGACTCTATTCCTAAGGCGAGGCCGAACTCTTCGTACTCTGTGAAAACCTCAGACTCTACATACTCGGCAACCGGAAGGCTTGAACGTGTCGGCTGCAGATACTGCCCAATAGTAACGCTGCGGCAACCGGACGAATGGAGGTCGCGAAGCACCTGCTTCACTTCATCTGCGCTCTCGCCAAGGCCTACCATGATACCGCTCTTGCTCTTAAGGCTCCGACCCTCTTCAGCACCGTACCTAGAGGCCTCTTCAATTACCGCCAACGATCTAAGGTAATCGGCTTCCGGGCGTACAGTGGAGTAAAGTCCCGGCACTGTTTCGAGGTTATGGTTGAAGATGTCGGGCCCTGCGTCCAGAACTGTTAGCAAATCTTTTCCGACGCCCTGAAAGTCCGGTGTAAGCACCTCTACTGTAATGCCCGGCAGGCTCTCTTTCAACGCCTTTATAGATAGAGCAAAGTGACCGGCTCCGCCGTCGGTGAGATCGTCGCGCGTAACAGAGGTCAGCACAACGTGCTTAAGACCGAGTTCAACTGCGGCCTCGGCGATCTTGCCCGGCTCATTTGCGTCCAGGGCGGTCGGTGCGCCGCTCTTGTCTACAGAACAGAAGCCGCAGGTGCGAGTACAGACTGCGCCGAGTATAAGGAACGTGGCCGTCGGTTTTGTGAAACACTCGCCGATATTGGGGCAACGGGCCGACTCGCAGACCGTATTGAGCCCTCTGTCGCGTAAAATCTTCTTCGTGCGGTGAAGCGCACCCGGATGGCCGAGCTTTTTACGCGCCCACTCAGGGAGCCTCTGTCTGTTAACCGCCACTCTCAGGCTCCGTAGATTTCAACCGTCTATTATCAGAACGAAAAATAGCCCAACAAAAGGGCTGACTAAGCTAGTCGATAATTTACCATCTTACTGCGTAAAATACAACCACTTAGCTACCCATATTGGTGGTATTTACCGTTCAAAAACAGAGCACGACAGAGCAAAACGCGCAGACTCCGGGGCGTCGCGGTTCTCTTTCAACAAAATAAGGTCTTCAGGGGTATCTATGTCGTGCCACTCGTCGATAAGCGTTACTTCCAAAGCAGCGGAAGCGGCCCGCTTGAGGGTGGTTTCAAGAACTTCAGAAGTAGACCACGGAATCTCTTTAAAGAGTTCTCGCTGCGGCTCATCCAGACCACCGGTCACACCCCCATTCATGCCAATAAGATAGTAGCCGCCGTCTACGGCAGGCCCGACTACCACCTGTTGGCTCTTCTGTTCGGAGCTACTGAGGAGCGCAACAGCCGTTTCGATCCTCTCCATCGGAAGGTCGGGCGAATCGCTGCCTATAACGACCACAGAGGTAAAACCAGCTTCAAAGAGAAATATGAAGAGGTTTGCTATCCTCTCGCCGAGACCGTCTCCATGTTGCTCGATTATCTCAACACCAGCGCCAACGATTTCCACGACCCCAGCCGTACCCTCTTCCGGAGTGTAGGCGGCAACAAGCGTTATGGGAACAACATTACTAGAGTGTATAAAAGTATGAAGTCTGGAGAAAAGGTCTATTAGAAAAGC
>JADFVP010000156.1 GCA_015222595.1 Pseudomonadota bacterium | reverse complement strand
GTTGCGCAGTGTCTCGCGCGGGAAGAATTCTTCAAAGGTTCTTTTGTTGACGCTGATGTTGCCGCTGCCGTCCAAAAGCCTTACTCTCGCTACCGAACACTTGCGTCTTCCGGTAGCTATGTGAGTTGCTTCAGCCATTTTTCTTTTATCCTCCTAGAAAACTGCTATCTAACATAATCTATCTGGCTTGTCGAAACAGCGCCAACCGGCCCGTTGCTTCGCTTAAATATCTTTTGGTCTTCTGGCTTCGTAGTGGCCCAAACTAAATGGCCCCAAAAAACGCCGAAGTCAGTCTGCGAGCGGAGCCGGGTTCTGCGCCGAGTGCGGATGGGTCTCGGTTGCGTAGACCTTGAGCTTCTTAAACATTGCCCGTCCGAGAACACCCTTGGGGAGCATGCCCCAAACAGCCTTCTTTATCGCCTCTTCCGGCTTTTTTTCCAGGAGCCTCTCAAGGGAAATCTCCTTGATGCCGCCCGGATAGCCCGAATGGTGATAGTAGTTCTTATCAGCCAGCTTATTACCAGTCACGCTTATCTTGCCGGCGTTTACCACAACTACAAAATCGCCCATGTCCAGACTAGGCGTATAGAGCGGTGTATGCTTGCCGCGAAGCACGCTTGCTATCCTGGAAGCGAGCCTGCCGAGCGTCTTCCCTTCGGCATCAACTACATGCCATGTTTTCTTTGTCATATCTACTTGCGGATGGGACGTCTTCATGTCATTTCCCCTAATAGTATTTGAATTTAAAAGAATAATTTATTTCCCGACCATTGTCAAGGTTTTTTTGGGGGGTTTGACCAAAAACAGGCATATATGGAGAAATCGGTGGGAAGAAGCGGGAGAAGGGACGAAAAACCGCTAGAGATCAGGGAACTGCCGTACCGGGCTACCCCCTGTTTGCACTCGCCTTTGACCCAGCTCTATGGTAAAAATTATAGCATGGAAACTCCACCAAAAGCTATATCCGAGGCCGAAGAGCTACGGGTGGCAATAGAGAGCCACAACAGGCTCTACTATCAGTTAGACGCCCCGGAGGTGACCGACGCTGAGTATGACCGCCTTATGCGCCGCCTAGAAAAGCTTGAGGCCGAGTATCCGGGCCTCGTTACGCCTGACTCCCCAACCCAGCGGGTCGGGGCCGCGCCAATAGAGGAGTTCGGCACAATTACGCATACGATACCGATGCTGTCGCTTAAGAACGTCCGCAATAGAGAAGAGGCCGTCGAGTTCGACGCGCAGATAAAACGCTTTCTAAAACTCGCCCCTGATGCTGACATAGAGTACGCGGTTGAGCCGAAGATGGACGGCCTCGCCGTTGAGCTGATTTACGTTGACGGTAAGTTTACAAAGGGCTCGACCAGAGGCGACGGCATAACGGGAGAGGATATAACGGCAAACCTCAGAACCGTCCGCTCCATTCCGCTTACGCTTGCTAAAAGTGACGATGTAGTCCTGCCTCGGCTCTTAGAGGTGCGCGGCGAGGTCTTCATACCTCTCGACAGGTTCAACGAACTGAACAACGAGCGCGAACTTGCAGGCGAAGAGCCCTTTGCCAACCCGCGCAACGCCGCAGCAGGCTCTTTGCGGCAGAAAGACCCGGCTGTCACTGCGAAACGACCGCTCGACATATTCTGCTACGGCTTGGGCGCAACAGAGGGCATAACCTTCAGGGGCCAAACCCATACTTACACAATAGGCTATCTAAAAAAGCTCGGCCTGAAGACCAACCCTGAGACAAAGCAGGTAAGGAATATAATCGAGGCCTTAAATGTCTGTACCAGGCTCGAAGAAGAGAGGGAAAGCTTCGGCTATGAGATAGACGGGGCTGTCGTAAAGGTAGATACTATTTCGTTACAAGAAGACCTCGGCGAGATCGCGCGCAGCCCGCGCTGGGCCGTTGCCTACAAGTTCAAGCCTAAAGAGGAGGCCACCCTACTCGAAGCTATCACCCTGAGCGTCGGGCGCACCGGGGCGATAACTCCCGTGGCCGAGCTTGCCCCGGTCGAAATCGGCGGCGTAACCGTCCGGCACGCCTCGCTCCACAACTTCGACGAGATTAAGCGCCTCGATATTCGTATCGGCGACACCGTGGTCGTTCAGCGCGCAGGAGACGTGATACCGAAAATCATACGCGTTGAGAAGGAGAAGAGGCCTAAGGAGACGCAAAAGTTCGCCCTGCCGACCGAGTGCCCCGTCTGCAAAGGAGAGGTCACGCGAGAGAAGGCTATCCTCTACTGCTCTTCGACTCTCACCTGTCCGGCGCAGGTCACCGGCTCCATTGCGCACTTTGTCTCAAAACGCGCCATGAACATAGACGGTATTGGGGAGAAACAGATAGCGCAACTTCTGGAATCCGATATTATCAAAGATATATCCGACCTCTACTCTCTTAAAGAAGGAATACTCGCAGGGCTCGACCGCTGGGGAGAACTCTCTGCAAAGAACGCTGTTAAGGCGGTTGAGGGGAGCAAGGCCCCGGAGCTTGCGCGTCTTATCTACGCACTCGGCATTCGAGGCGTTGGCGAGACGGGCGCGCGCTTAATAGCAGAAGAGTTTCGAGGTCTAGAAGCCTTTATGGCCCTTCAACATGGCAGCAAGTGGGAAGAGAAAGACGAAGAGAGGCCGGAGGTTCAATACGTAATAAAAATTCTTGCGGCACTCTCCGACATACACGGCATAGGTGAAGAAATAGCAAACTCGGTAGTCGATTTCTTCTCCGAGGCCCACAATCGCAGCGTCATAGAGAGGCTGCTCGGGTTGGGCGTAGACCCGAAAGTACCGAAAGAGGCCGAAGGCTCCCTTGCGGGCAAGGTCTACCTCTTTACCGGAACCCTTACCGGGATCTCAAGAGACCGCGCGCGCGAGATGGTGGAGCGCGCCGGCGGCAGAACCGTCACCTCTATGAGCAAGACGGTAGACGTGCTTGTGGCCGGGGCCAAAGCGGGGGGCAAGCTCGCCAAGGCAGAGAAGCTCGGAATACGGGTAATAGACGAAGAGCAGTTCATCATTGAGATGGGCGAAATGAACGAGAAATGAGCGAACTCTCAGGCCGATAGACAGGCCCTGCAAACAAACCACGAAATGAAATACAAAATAGCGAGGTGACAAAGTCATGAATAAAATCTACCTGCCGTTCTTTACGATAGCGATAAGCCTGGCTCTTTTGACGGGCTGCACAGGAGAGAAGAAGGGAAGCGTTGTGGAAAAGGCGACCGAGGCTGCCGAAAGTGTAGCAGAGAACGTTGCCAAGGCCGCCGAGACCGTTAAGGAGAAGGCCCCGGAG
>JADFVP010000155.1 GCA_015222595.1 Pseudomonadota bacterium | reverse complement strand
CTCTACGGCGGGCGCTGTCTCTACTGCAGGCGCTGTCTCTACGGCAGGCGCTGTCTCTACGGCAGATTCGGCTTCAGCCTCACCGGCTCCCTGCTCTGCCATTGCTGCGCCCCAGTCGTCTCCTGCACCCTCTGCTGCTTCTCCTTCGGCAGGAGCCTCTGCTGCTGCTTCTTCGGCAGGAGCCTCTGATGCTGCTTCTTCGGCAGGAGCCTCTGCTGCTGCTCCTTCGGCAGGAGCCTCTGTCTCTTCGGTCTTATTCTCTTCAGTTTCGTCTGCCATTTAAGAACCTCCTTCTTCTTTTACAGCCAGAATTTGAATAGAGTAATGCTCGTCCCTGATTCCGGGCCTTGCAACAAACTTCTCTTCCTTCTCTATCAGAACATCTATCGGTTCGTGAATCTTCTGATCGAGCTGAACAACGTCTCCTACCTTCAGGCTGAGCAGCTCGGAGAGCTTCAGATCAGCCATGCCTATGCGCCCCGAGATACCGACCTTAACATGGTCGAGCTGCTCTCTCAGGTTCGCGCTCCATGTCTTGTCTATACCGTCAAGTTCACCCTGGCGAACCCCGTAGAGCTTGTCGCGGATCGGCTCGAAGATCGAGTAAGGCACGCAGAACGAGAAGCGGTCAGACCGGGAATCGACATCCATCTGAAAACTGTAGACTACCACCACCTCGCCCGCTCCGACGAGATTGACGAACTGCGGGTTTGTCTCAGAACGGATGAACTTATGCTCGACCGGATGTATCGGCCTCCAGACCGCGTCCATCTCTGCAAAAATAATATCGACCACCTTCTTGACCACCGACTGCTCAACAGCGGTAAAGTCCCTGCCCTCAACACGCGCATGAAAAGAGCCGTCGCCGCCGAAGTAGCTGTCTACGAGAATAAAGACCAGCTCCGAAGAGACGGCCAGCATTGCCTGGCCTCTCAGAGGGGTGAGCTGGAAAATATTTAGGCTCGAAGGCATGCTGAGATTTGAAAGAAAGTCAGAGTACCTCATCGTCTCTATGCCTTCGGAGGTAACGTCCACGCCTTTTCTGAGAAAGTTGAACAGCTCGGTATTTATAGAGCGGCAGAACTTCTCGTTTATCATCTCAAGGCTCGGCATCTTACCGCGTACCGAACGAGCCTGATCCTCAAAGTCGTAGACCGACACTCCGTCCACTTCAGTGGCGCCGAGAGCCTCTTTCTCGGTATCTATATCACCGTCGGAGAGCCCCTTTAAGAGGGCATCTACCTCGACCTGCGATAATATCTGTTCTGCCATACGGTTCCAACCTTCCTAGTACCGGTGTGTTGACCGGGCTCTTACTGAATAACAAACTCGGTAAAGTAAGCCGTCTTAACTGAATTGTCCGGTAAGAACTGGTTTATCCTGTTAACTATCTCGTCACGCAGCTTGTACTTGCCCTCAACCGTGCCTATGTCGGCATAACTCTTGGAACTGAGAAGAATAATTATAGAGTCCCGGATCTTGGGATCATTTACCTTGAGACTGCCGGCCGCCTCGGGAGAGGTCAGCTCAAGGTTCAGTGTAAGCTTAAGGTACCGTCCGCCGGACTGGTCCTGTAGGTTGACGATAAAGGGCTTCAACAGGTGTACGGTCGGCCCTTCGTGGTCACCACCGCCTTCGTCGCCGCCGCCGTGCCCGCCTGAATCCTTCTTCTTCTTGGCCGGTGCGTGCTTTTCAGCCTTCGCATCGTGGCCGCCGTCCTCGCCTGCGCCTTCGTCACCGCCGCCTTTTAGCAGAAAGAAGGCAGCGCCGCCGCCGATAACGACAACCGCAGCGATGATTATTATCAATACCTTCTTATTCTTCAGAAGCCCGCCTTTGGCAGGAGCTTCATCCTCTTTTTTCTTTCCGTCTTCTTCCTCTGCCATTTCCTCTCCTCCTCAGTGAATAATAATTATCGCCGGACGGTACAGGGCCACGGCTGTTGCGAACAAGTTTGGTCTCGACTATTAAATTGCAATAGACGTGCCATTCCCTCTGCTTTTCCTGTTCTTTGTAACATACTGGAAAATCTAAAGAATATCTACGATTTTTAACTCTAATTTATCTGCGCGAAATTTATCTTGCGTGAAGTCACGGAATTGAACCTAAAGAGTCATTATTCTGACTCGAAATGGCAAAGGCCCCCTGTCCGAATTACTCCGGACAGGGGGCCTGCTTAAGCGCTGCTTACTCTTTTATTACCTCTTGAGGTTAACCAGCTCAGCCAAAAGCTCGTCCGTCGTGGTAATGATCCTCGAACTGGCCTGGAAGCCTCTTTGTGCCGTAATCATGTTAACGAACTGCTGGGCAATGTCTATGTTCGAAAGCTCAAGGGTGTTGGCCTGTACAAGACCACGCCCCGAAGAGCCGGGAGAGCCTACGATAGGCTGTCCGGAGTTGAAAGTCTCGGTATAGAGGTTGCTACCTGCCGACTTCAAACCCTCCTGAGAGGCGAAGGAGGCGAGAAGAACCTGTCCGAGCGTAAGGTCTCTACCGTTTGAGTAGACTCCAAGGATAACTCCGTCCTGCCCGATGCTTATGGAGCGCAGCGTTCCCGAAGAGTAACCGTCCTGAGTAAGCGCCGAGATACCTGAGTCGGTTCCGTACTGCGTGGAGCCGTCTTTACCCGTTCCACCCTCGGCGACACTGGTGCCGTAGTTGAATGAGATGGTCTGGTCCTGGGCCGCACCACCGGTAAAGTCGAAACCGCCTGTCGCATAAGTAACGGAAGATTCGCTATAGAGCGCACCGGATGTGTTGAAAGTTATAGTGCCTGAAGCCTGTATCTGCTCCACTCCTGATGTTGAGTCGGTAGCGGGAACCGTTGCATACCAATCCCAGATATTACCGGTGGCCCCCAGAGAGTCCTTTCTGAAGTACATGGTAAGAACGTGGGCGTTACCGAGAGAATCGTAGACGGTAACAGGTGTGGTGAAGTTCGAGGTGTCTCCGGCCTTTGCAAGCGTAAAGGCGCCTGCGGCCACGTCGCTTGTATCGCTCGCACCTGCGGCAATGTTACCTGAGCTTGCGGCCGTGAAGCCGAGGACCGTCTCCGAGGTGGTGTTGGCATGCGACCAGTCGAGCACCAGCGTGCCCGCATTGCCGGCGTCGTTGTTTATGGTAAAGAGCCCGGTCTGGTCATCGAATGTAACGGTGTAGGTGTCGGCAATTCCGTTTGCCGCCTCAAGCGCGTCCTTTAGCGCAACCGCCACTGCGGCGCCGGTATTAGCCCCGGCCGAAACGAGAGAACCGTCAGTTACAAGGTCTGCCGTCAGCCATGCGGTGCCGCCGTCGATACTGAAGTAAATGTCCTCGTTGGAACCAGTCGTAAAGACGAAGCCGGTTATCGGCGCATTCGAGTCGAGGTTGGCCTCTATAGAGATGGAAGTGGAGGCGTTAGGCGCGATTGACCCCGTAGAGATGACAAGATCGGCAACCGTGTTCTGAAGCGCACCCGAAGTATCTGCCAGGTATCCCTGCAACTCGTAACCGTCGGGATTTACGACCTTGCCGTTCTTATCGATAGAGAACTGTCCGGCACGCGTATAGAGGGTCGAGTTTAGAGCCGGATCCTGTACGAGGAAGAAGCCGTCTCCGCTGACAGCCATGTCGAGAATATTACCGGTAGTCTCGAAGGCGCCCTGTGCGAAGCTCTTCTGGATGGCAGAGAGACTAACACCGAGCCCGATCTGGCTGTTACCCGTAAGCGACTGGCTTAAGATGTCGGAAAAAGTTGCCCGGCTGCCCTTAAAACCGGTCGTATTGACGTTGGCTACGTTGTTACCGATAACCGAGAGAACGGACATGTTTGCGTTGATTCCGCTGATTCCCGTAAATAGTGCTGAATTCATAGTATGACCTCCTATTGGTCTCTTAGTAGATTTCTTTTATTTTGTCCATGCTGGTTGCGGTACCACCTGCCATTACCGTTACTCCGCCATCTTTGAAGGCAACACTGTCTACCACGCCGACCATATGTGATTTCACCTCAAGCGGCAGTCCTTCCGGGTCGTACGCCCTTACATCGAAGTTATAGAGACCTTCCTTCAACTGTATCCCGTTGTTATCGGTTCCGTCCCAGGTGAAGTCGTACTCACCGCGTCCGGCCCCGCCCTTTTGGGTACTCTTTACGAGCCTATTGTTACTGTCGTAGATTTTTATATCTATATGGTCTGCCCCCTCAACGAGTTCATAGCCGAAGATTACCGGAGTGCCCGCATAGTACATTCCGTTACCATCAAGCTTTACACCCCTGCCCAGAAGGCTTGCGGAACTGAAGTTCTGCATACTGGTTATGGACTCCGCCATACCGGTCATAGATTGGTCAAGGTTAGCCAGGGATTCCAATTGGCTAAACTGCGCAAGCTGTGCAACGAACTCCGTATTGTCCATCGGGTCAAGTGGATCCTGGTTCTGTAGCTGCGTTACAAGGAGCTGCAGAAACATATCCTTTCCGCCGTCATCATCAGGTGTCTTATAGACGGGTGCATTTGGATCTACCGCCGAGCTTACTCCAACTAATTCCATAATAACCTCCAGGTCTTTCTCTCTGTTTCGTACGTCTTCATATTATGCAAAGAGGTCAACGCCTCTGCTTGCTCCCAAACCGTATGTCGCGTTCACAGAAGCCTTAATTACAGCAGTCTCTACAGGCACTGTAACCGTATCACCTCTGTCTCTTCTGTTAGCGTCACTGTTTCCGTGCCGCTCCCAGAGGTCTGCGCCTCTGGAGTCGTTAGCGCCTATCGACTGCTCCCTTACCTCTACCGTGTACTCTTCCATGTTGAGTCCCTGCTGGTTGAAAAGCTCTTTAAGCTTGCCAGCGTCCGACTCAAGCAGATTCTTTACTGCAACGGAGTCTACGATAATCTTGGCCGTTACGTTGGTGCCGTCTCCGGTCAGCTTTATCTGAAGGTTGCCGAGGTGCTCCGGAGAGAGGCGAAGGTTGACCTGCTTACCGCCGCCTAAGAAACTGAGCTTTATAGCCTGAGCGAACTTTTCATATACCTTTACCGTATTTTCCACGCCTTCTGCGGCAGTGGCTCCGGTGGTCGCGGCTCTAACGGTCTCGGTGAAGCTCATGGACCTAAGCTCGCCGTCTCTGGCCATAAGGGCGGCAAAGTCCTGTAGAGTGGTCGTGCCCTCACTGCCTTTACCTAACGAGCCGATATCGCCTGAGCCGTACTGAGCGCCGCCAAAAGCTCCGACTCCACCCCTGCCCATAGCTCCTCCGCCACCGGTACCGTTGCCCTCGCCTTTCAGCCCGTTCTGTTGCCCCTCGGTCGGCTTTGCATTTGCCTCATTGCCGTTTCCATCGGCCTCGGCTCCTGCTTCGGCCTGCTCTATAAGCCTCTTTATGCCGTTGGCATCTGAGGCGGTTCTGTTCTCTCTAAGTCTCTCTACCGCATTCTCAATGCCTTTTGCCGAGCCTCTCCCGGAGCGTCCGGTGAGGCCCTGCTCTGCTTCCCTGTTCTCACCATTCTCCGAGCTACCGGTCTCGCCATTCTCCGAGCTACCGGTCTCGCCAGCCTCCGCTTCGCTCGTGTCTGTCCCATCCACCACCATGCCGGAAGCAACTCTACCGCCGGTCGCTCCTGCACCGGTCGTTCCTGCATCGGTCACTCCCAAATGAAAGGCTGCGGCCTTAGCCTCTGTGCCACCTGTCGTGGCATACTGCTTACCTGCCTCGGCTGCATCTACTAACTGTGCGCCAAGGCCCGGAGTCGAGGCGGCAGGGTCGTCCCCAAACGCGTCGATCAAATTCTCTTGCAAACCCTCCGGCAGCTCCTCAGGCATTGACTCCGGCAAGGCGTCGGTCAGTGCCGCAGCAAGGTCGTCGCCGTCGGTCTCAGACGCTTCTAAAACCGACGCCACGCTCTCAGCCCTCTCTTCGTGCACCGTTGCCACAACATTTCCCGAACCTTTCTCTGTCGTTGCTGTAGAGCCGCCCAGGAGCTTCATTGTAGCGGTATCGGTCCCGGTACCGGTCACGTCCACCTTGTTAGTACCAAGACCGTCGATACGGAAGGCAAGCTCTTCGGCCCCCAGCACGGAGAGTGTACGAGGCTCGCCTGTTCCTGTGCCCGACCCTATACCCGACCCTACAATCGAAGAGGCAACTCCTCGGTCTACCGCCTCGTCGCTCTCACCCTCTTCAGGGCTGGCGGCCAAAGTTGCAGCTAGAGTTTCAAAAATCTTGGGGAGGGTCTCAAAATGGTCAGAGAGGGCGGACAGGCGCGTATCCGTCCCAATATCAGAGTGAATGGCCGTCCAAGGAACCCCGGTTCGGCCATCTCGGTGAGCACTGCCCAAAAGTATTGAGGCTATTGCCTCTTCATCGCTGCTATCTGTTAAGGCCTCAGCAGATACAACTGAACCGGTAAGTGCGGTGCTCTCTTCAGCACTTTCGTCAATAGAGTTATCTGTTGCAGCGTCTGTCGTGCCATCTAAAGACAGGGAGCCTAACCGGGCCCCCAACTCTACGATACCCGAAGCGCTGTTTGAGAGCAGAGCCGTACCGAGCGCTTGCGCTCCGTACCCATGGCCGGACTCTTGCGGCTCTAAAGCAACGCCATGAGCAGCAGTCTCAGTAACGGAAGAGCCCACGGTGCCTTCTGCGCCCTCGGTACCTTCAACGCCGCTCAGTCCGTACTCGTCCTCTATAAGTTGATGCGTCTCTTCATACCGTCCGTTCTCAATGCTGTTTTCTGTGCTGTTTTCGGTGCCGATACCTGTCTCTGCACCACGCTCCGGGCTCTCCGAACTCTCTAAGAGCCCGGTCTGCCCGTTCTCGGCCTGTCCATCAGACCTTAAAGTCGCGCGCTCTCTAGCCTCTGGAGCAGAGCCGTTTCTCTTGGCAGTTACGGCTCCGTCTCTGGTCTCTGCTCCAACTCCGGGGCCCGTTGCGGTTTCGCTGGTGGCCACGTCGTTCTTTGGGGCTTGCTTTTGCTGCATGTTTTCATTTCTAGCCCTGTCCGCTCTAGCCCTGTCCGCAGCGTCGAACCTGTTGGACTCGTCTCTCTTGGCGCTCGCACGCTCGGCAGCACGCTCAGAAGAGAGCACTGACCCGAAGCTGCGCTCAGTGGACTGAGCGCGCTTCGGAGCCTGCGTAGGCTCTGCAGCCGATGCCGTATTTCCGAACTTAAATATAGAGACGTCCATTGCCATCTATTCTCTCTCTTGTGCTTGCTCTCCGGCTACCTTTTGGCTACTAAAAAAAGGCAAAATTATGGCGCCGGGAAATATCGGAGACCTATTTGTCTACACGTATATATAGCAACAGTCGTGCCAAGTTTAGCTGCCAGAGTTTTATTCAGTTTTTACGGGTAGTTACGGTATGGGTGGAAATACAGCGACCGGTTGCAAGAGAGAGACCGGGAAGTTTTTGCCGCCCGAGGGCGGCTATTATTTCCCAGTTATGACCCTTTTGGGTTAAGCTCAACGCTCTGTGCCAGCAGGTAAAAGCGTCTTCTGATCAAGAAAAAAGAGGCTCAAAACGAAAACCCCCTGTACGCAGGCTTTGCGTACAGGGGGTTTGGAAAACGGTTCTCTTTTTACTGCTATTTGATCGGTTTTATCTTGAGCATATGGGTCAGCTTCACGGCTTTGTCCAGCTCAACAAGCCCAAGTATTCTTCCGGCCTTCTTTGCATTCATCTTGGCGAGTATCTGTACCGCCATCTTCTCGTTCAGCTTCTCAATACGCGGCGCCGCCTCTGCCGGGGCCATCGACTCGTAGATCTTTACGGTCTTCTTCACCATCTCAGACTGAGCCTCTTCTATCCGCAGTATCAGGCTCTCGTACTTCACCTGCATCCTGTTCAGTTCTACTATCTTGGAGTTGAGGTCTTTCTTCAAAGAGCCTAAACGCTCTTCCTTTAACTTAAGATCCTCCTCCTTGGCGTCGAGTTCGACTTCGCGCCTCTTGATCGCCTCTATCATCGATCTCTCTTTACTGCTCTTTAAGATCACAGGCTCTTTGAGCACAAGCCTGTCGAGTTCTACCGCAGGAGAAGACGACTGTGCATGGACCACTTGGGTCGGCAATATATCGTGCCCTGTGTAGAGCCACAGAGCAAGCGCAGCTATCTTTATGGCTGCAAGCGGCAGCAGAACCTTATATCTCATTATCCCGGCTCCTTTTAAACCTGCTCGAAACAAGGTCGTCATTCTCTTTTTGCTCTTCCTTGTCGAGTTCTTTTATATATGTGTTGTAAGACTTCTCTTTGAGCGTCTCCACGACCTTCTTCTCTTTTGTACTCTCTTCCAGATGGGCGCGGCGCGCCTCGAACTCTTCTCTGGCCCCGGCTATTATCTTCTCCTGCTCTGCGATATGGCGCTTGAGCCCATAGAAGTATGCGCCGTACATGCCGAGTTCCTCTGCCTGACCGCCCTCCTCTTTCAGTTTGTCAAGATCGTCGCACCCCTTGATGTACGCTTTTTGAAGCTCCACCAATTTACGCTCCTCCTCTTCGAGGAGCATGAGCGCTTCGCTAAACTCTCTCTGGCTCGCCTCTTCTAGCCTCTGGCGGTAGTCGTAGAGCGGTTCTAGTTTGAAGACGAATCTGTTCATGAAGAGTCTCTGTTTAAGCGTCTAAATTCGTTAAAAAGTCTTCGAAAAATCGCATAATTCTTCAGAATTACCCGGAATTACCAACCATTCTCTACTGAAAAACGGATGAAATATAGCTACAGAGTCATTGTAAAGAGGCGCTGCAAGCTGTCCTCATAGTCGGCTCTTTCCGTTAGGCCCTGACATAAGTAGTTGTTTATCATATCGTTAGATTCTATCGCCATATCGACCTTGGGATCGCTCCCCTCCTTGTACGCCCCGATGCTGATGAGGTCGTAGGCCTTGCGGTAACTGGCTATAAGCGATTTCACGTGCGTCGCAAACTTTAGGTGGTCCGGCTCAACTATGTCCATCATCACGCGGCTTGCGCTCTGTAACATATCGATGGACGGGTAGTGGCCCTGTGCCGCAAGGTCTCTGGAGAGCACTATATGGCCGTCGAGTATCGCGCGCGTGGCATCGGCTATCGGGTCGTTCACATCGTCGCCCTCTGCCAGAATAGTATAGAAGCCGGTAATAGAACCCTCGCCGGTCGTGGTTCCTGCACGCTCTAAAAGTTTGGGCAGAAGCGCAAAGACAGACGGCGGATACCCCTTTGTGGCCGGCGGTTCGCCGACCGCGAGCCCTACCTCGCGCTGCGCCATCGCAAAGCGGGAGACTGAATCCATCATCATAAGAACATCTTTGCCGAGGTCTCTGAAGTACTCTGCTACGGCTGTGGCAAAGAAGGCCGCCCTCATGCGCACAAGCGGCGGCTGGTCGGAGGTGGCTATTATCAGCACAGAGCGCGCAAGCCCCTCGGGGCCCAGATCCTTCTCTATAAATTCCTTTACCTCGCGCCCCCTCTCGCCAACCAGCGCAATTACGTTTACGTCTGCCTCGGTGTAGCGTGCCATCATGCCCATGAGCACCGACTTGCCGACTCCTGAGCCTGCGAAAATTCCTATTCTCTGCCCCTTGCCGACGGTCAGCAGGCCGTTTATGGCCCTTATGCCGACATTAAGTGGCTCCGAGATTCTGCGCCTCATAACAGGGTTCGGCGGCATATTCTGCAACGGATACTCTGTCTCGGTCTCCAACGGGCCGAGTCCGTCCATCGGGTTGCCGAGTCCGTCGATGGTACGCCCCAAAAGCGAACTCCCGACGCGAGCAGCATTTCTCCTGCCCTTGGCCACTATCTTCGAGCCCGGCCCAACGCCGGTAACCTCTCCGAGCGGCATAAGCAGTATCTTATCATCAGAAAAGCCGACAACTTCGCAGTCGATCGGCTCTCCGTGTACTCTTGGGTAGACGAGGCAGTGCTCCCCGACCGATGCTCCGGCCCCTACTCCCTCCATAACGAGGCCGACAACTCGCGTGATCCGGCCATTTGCCTTGAAAGGCCGAATATCGTCAAGCGCCCTGATATGCTTCCTTAAGTTCTCTCTGGCCTCATTCAACATCTCTCAGCCTGCTCTCTATTTCGTCCATAACCCCGTCGATGGTAGCGTCTATCTCGCCAAAGTTACTCTCTATCTTCGCTCCGCCGCGCTGCAAAGTGCTGTCGGACTCGATCACAAGCCCCTTCTCTCCCTTGGTATACCTCGATAGCTCGGGACGAAACTCCTGCATCACGTCCAGATCTTTGGGGTTGACCTTGATCAACACATCCTGGTCGGCCACTATCATCTTTATCGCAGTACGGACACAGTCTACGACTATGTCGCTGTGTACCTCGACCTCTCTCTCTATAACCTTGCGGGTAATCGCGAAGATCAGTTCGAGCATCTCGGACTCGCAGGCCTTGAAGAGGGTCTCGCGCTGAGAGGAGACTTCGTCCAGGAAGGTGCTTACGCCGTTAAAGAGCACCGCCGCCTTCTGTGCGCCGAGTTCAAACCCGGCCTTCTCGCCGACGCTAAAGCCCTCCTCGTATGCCTTTCTCTCAATATCAACTACTTCGTCGCCTACCTTTACCTCGTTAGGATCTACGACCTGCCCGACCATGACGCCGCTAAGGTCGTCCATCTTGAAGGGCTCCGTAGTGCCCTCTGAGTCATCGGAGTCCTGCCTGAAAATTCTAGACAACGAGATCACCTCCGCGTCCTGCTCTAACGAGTTTGCCTTCACCCTCAAGTTTGCGCGCTATCTTGAGAATCTCCTGCTGGTTCTTCTCGATATCGCTCACGCGCACAGGGCCCATAGCCTCTATATCCTCTTGCAGCATATCGGCTGCGCGCTCACTCATATTCTTATAGAATTTGTCACGGAGACCTTCATCAACACCCTTGAGCGAGACGCTCAGAATCTCTGTAGAAAGCTCTTTGATTATCGACTGCATACCTCTGTCGTCAACCTCGTTGAGATCGGCGAAGACGAACATCTGTGCCTGAACAGCTTCGGCAAGCTCTCCGCTCGTACTCTCAAGGGTCTCCATTATCTTCTCTTCATTGGCAGCATCTACCTGGTTCAGTATCTCAGCCGCGAGCTTTACGCCCTCGACGTTACTGCCGGCGCCTGCCGCATCGCTGAACATCTGCTTGTTGAGCATCTCTTCAAGGTCTGAAACTGCAGCCTGAGGAATAGTCTTAAGGGTCGCCACCCGGAGCATAACCTCGCCCCTGACCCTCTCTTCCGGAATCTGTATCAAAATAGAAGAAGCCGTGTCCGGGTCGAGAAGCGCAAGTATTAGGGCAACAATCTGCGGATGCTCGCTCTTGAGCGTATTGGCCACAACTCCGGGGTCCATCCACCGTAAAGACTCAAGACCCGACCCACCCATCTGCCGTTTGATCTGTTCTAGAATCGCCTCTCCCTTTTCAGGGCCGAGCGCGTTATTTATCAGGTTCTGGGCGTACTGCATACCCTGCACGGTAATGTTGTCGCTGCCCATGGAACCGAGAAACTCGTCAACTACCCGCTTGCTCGACACCATGGAGACAGAGTCCTTCTTGATCATCGTGCCGCCTATGAGCTGCAACTCTTCGTCTGAGAGATGCTTGACGACCTCCGAGGCAAGCTCTTCGCCGAGGTACATCAATATAACCGAGATCTTCTCAAGGCCTGAAAGTTTAGTATCAGCCACGCTCTACCTCTCCTTGACCATGCCTTTAATGACCATTGCCGCCTGCTCAGGGTTGCTCTTCACGCTGTCCTTCAACACATTGAGTGTCTTTGACTCTTCACTCTGAACGACCTCGACGGCCTCTTCGGCCCCTGCCTCCATAGCCTGCACCGGCATGCCTCCTGCTGTCAGGGCTACACCGCCACCACCGCCGACAACCCCGGAGACCTCTCCCAAGAGCCTCTTAACGAGCGGCCTTAAGATAAAGAGGATAGAGATGAGCGCTATAAGAAAGACGGAGGCGTACTTTATAAGCGACGGCACCAGCGTCATAGGTATCAGAGGCGCCGAAGCCTCCTCTTCAATCGTCGCGCCTGCAAATAACTCGGAGCTAAAGGGGGTGCTTACCACAGTTATCTCGTCTCCCCTCTCCTCGGAGAAGCCTACGGCTCCTTCCACCATGGATACGTACGACGCTATCTCTTCGTCCGTGCGCGCAACATAAGTTCTTACCTCATTTCCGTCTGCGTCCGTAGTTACATCGTAACTGCCGTCCACAAGCACGGCAACGGTCATTCTCTTTATATTCGTTATCGGCTCGATAGTATGGCTAACCGTCTTGCTGATCTCGTAATTGATTGTCTCCGTATCGGTCTTGGACTGTGGTGCAGAGCCGCCCTGCCCTGCTCCGCCCTGCGTGCCTCCCGGCAGGTTGGAGAGAACTCCGGGAACACCACCGCCGGACATACCGCCTGTTGTGCTCTCTTTGCTGCTCTGCTCGCTTCTTGGCACTACGCCTTCGGGGTCGAAGACCTCTTCGGTCTTCTCCACATGGCGCGTTTCGACATCTACCGAGACACGGGCCACGACCCTGTCCATTCCTACAGTCTTCTCAAGCATGCTCTCTACTCTGCGCTCAAGGTTCTTCTCCATACCGCCCCTGTACTCCGCCTGAGTGGCGCCCATGCCGTAGGCGTCGCCGTCCTTGCTCGACCGGGTCCACATACGCCCCTCGGTATCGACTACGGTAACGTCTGTGGTATTGAGGTTCTCGGTGCTGTTAGAGATCAAGTGAACAATGGAAGCAACCTGACCCTGCGAGAGCGATTTTCCGGCCCTGAGCTTTATGATGACCGACGCCTTGGACCGGCGATCCTCTCCGAAGAACGAACCGGAGTCCGGTATCGACATATGGACTCTTGCGGTGTCCACCTCGTTAATCTGGCTTATGGTACGCGAAAGCTCTCCCTGAAGCGCCCTCTTGTAGTTTATCTTCTGGACGAACTGCGTAACGCCGAAGCTTGAGGTGTCGAAGATCTCATAACCGACACCGTTGCCCTGCGGCAACCCCTGCCCTGCCAGTTCCATGCGCGTCTCGTAGACATTTTCGGACGGTACGCTGATAGAGTTGCCCTCTACCTTATATGGTACACCCAGTTCCCTCAACCTGTCAATAACCGCGCCGGAATCGTTACCGGAAAGCCCGGAGTAGAGAACCTGGTACGCTGGCCCGTAGCCCCACATAAGAAAGACGACGAGGCCGGAGACAAAGACCGAAAGTATACCCAAGAGCAGAAGACTCTTTATTGAACCTAAACCTGTATTTGCCATGATTTATAGTTGCATCCTCATGATCTCCTCATACGCAGCGAGTAACTTGTTGCGTACCTGAAGCATCATATTAAATGAAAGGTTGGCCTCTTCTACGGCTATCATCGCCTCATGCACGTTGGTTGCCTCGCCCTTGGCAAGGCCCTCTATCGCTTTGTCGGCGCTTACCTGCACTTCGCTAACCTTTGCGATAGACTCCTGAAGCAGGGAGGTAAACGACCCGGCCCCCGTACTTATCTGCTGTTTGGAGATCGCCTCTTGTATCTGCGCTACTGATACGCCTTTAATAGACTCAACCATCACTCTTTTCCTTTCCGGCTTTCCGGCTTAAAGGCCCTGTAGGCCTACAAAGTTACCTCAGCAGCTCCATAGCCTTTGCGGCCATGTCGCGTGAAGACTTGAAGACATTGGAGTTGGCCTCGTAAGAGCGCGAAGCGGCGATCATGTTGACCATCTCCTCAACCGCGTTGACGTTAGGGTACGCAACATAACCGGACGTATCGGCGTCCGGGTGCGACGGCTCATACGCGTACTTAAGCGGCCTGCTGTCGGCGATAATACCGGCCACAGAGACTCCCGTAAGATTTTCACCCTTCTTCATTGCAGAACCTAGAAGGTTGCCGAACGTATTCTCGTCGGCCTTGAAGACTATATCTTTTCTTCTGTACGGCCCGCCCTCGCTCGTGTGCGTGGTCTCCACGTTCGCTAGGTTAGAGGCAATTACGTTCATCCTCATTCTCTGCGCTTCCATTCCCGAAGCGCTTACCGCAAATACGTTGAACATATCTTCTACCTACCCTCTTTGATTGCTGTCATTAACATGGCCAGCTTACGCTGGAGGAGTTTTACCGAAAGTCCGTACATCATCGAGTTATCCGCCATCTTGACCATCTCGTTCTCTAGTCCGACCGAGTTGTTGTCGAGTCCCTCGTAGTCGCTCGCCCTCTCTACCGCTTCGGGCGTATAGCCGCTCAAGGTCGACTTGTCATGTATATGCCCCGCATTGGTGGAGACCATACCAGAAGTGCCGTTCACCTGCCCCTGCACCTTCTTAAGTTCGCTGGCGAAGTTTATATCCATCGCCTTGTAGCCCGGGGTCTCGATGTTCGCAATATTGGATGCAATGTGCTTGTGCTTCTCGGCCCGAATATCGAGACTGTTGGCCAGAAGACTTATCGTACCTCCGAAGAGCCCTTTTATCATTGTCCATCTCCCTATGCTTCTGCTGAGTGCGGTCTATAACCCGGCCCCTGAGCCTCCCATATAAACCCTCTAAAGGAGCGCTACATGTATATATAGCAATAACCGTACCAAAAGAGCCGTAAACCGATTTCTTGCCGAGTTACTCCAAAATAAGAGAGAACGAAGCACCCAAAAAGGGAAAAAAATTCCTACCCCGGCAAAATAGTACCGTATTCTTTCAACTTATTTCTTAAAGTCCTTACCGATATGCCAAGTATGCCGGCAGCTCGGGTCCTGTTCCACTCTACCGTATCGAGGGTCTTTATGATGAGCCCCTTCTCCATCTCGGCCAAAGTCATATTATTGACCGTTTCCGTGTCAACTTTCTTGACCCCATTGCCCCCCCTGCCACCAATAGTAGCGCTCGTCTCCTCTACCTCACTCGCCTCGGCAGACTCATCTTCAGAGTCCAGAAGATACTCCGGGACGAGAAGTTTTCCGGTACTGAGCAGCACAGCGCGCTCTATACAATTTTCGAGTTCACGGATATTGCCCCTCCACTCCCTCGTCTTCAGGCTCTCCATAGCGCTAGGGGAGATTCCCTCCAGATGCTTTGCATACTTTCTTGCGTACAGGGTAGTAAAGTGGTTAGCCAGAAACTCGACATCGCCCTTGCGCTCACGAAGCGGCGGGAGCCTGAGCGGAAAGATGTTGAGCCTGTAGAAGAGGTCTTCGCGGAACCGGCCCTCCTTTACATCCTCTTTGAGGTTTCTGTTGGTCGTGGCAATTACTCTGATGTTAAGCTCTATAGGCACTTTACCGCCGAGCCTCTCTACCTCGTGCTCCTGCAAGACGCGCAGGAGCTTGGCCTGAAGTTTGAGGTCCATCTCGGATATTTCGTCCAGGAGTATCGTTCCGTTATCGGCCTGCTCGAACTTGCCCTGCCTCTGGGCCGTGGCCCCGGTGAAGGAGCCCTTTTCGTGGCCGAAGAGTTCGCTCTCAAGAAGTCCGTCCGGGATAGAGGCGCAGTTTACCGCTACGAACGGCCCCTCGCTCCTGGAGCTCCGCTCGTGGATAAACCGCGCAATGAGTTCTTTACCCGTGCCGGACTCGCCGGAGACCAGCACGGTTGCGTCGCACGAGGCGGCCGTCATCGACATGGAGACGGTCTTTCTCATCATTGGATCGATCGTCAGCATGTTCTTGCCGCGTGTCTCGAAACTCATGCACTCTTGCTGCAGCTTTAGCGCACGCTCGACCATGGACTCTAAAAGGTCCAGGTCGAACGGCTTTAAGATAAAGTCCTCTGCGCCCTCCTTTACCGCCTCTACAGCGCGCTCTATCGTGCCGTACGCGGTTATAAGGAGCACAGGGATATGTGCCGAGCGCCTCTTTATCTCCTTCAAGAGACCGAGTCCGTCTAGTCCGGGCATGGCCATGTCGGAAATTACCATGGCGTACTCACCGAGCTTCAGCTTCTGAAGGGCCTCTAAGCCGTCCGAGGCCGTCTCTACCGAGTACCCCTTGCGAACAAGGGCCGTCTTTATGGCGAGCCTCATGTCGGCTTCGTCGTCAACAACCAGTATGCTTCTCATGTCGTGTTGCATTACGTTCTCCATGTCCGACTTATCTCTTGTGCGGAACTTTCTTCTATGTATGAATAACGGCTACTGCTGAAACCGTGGCAACCGCACGGCAAACTTCGTACCCAGGGCCGGCTTCGAGGTGACCTGTACCGTACCGCTGTGCGCCTCTACAACCGAATTAACGATAGCGAGCCCGAGCCCTGTGCCGGAGTCGCGCGTGGTGAAGAAGGGGTCGAAGACCCTGTCGAGGTTCTCGGCGCTAATACCTCTGCCCCGGTCCGCAACACTTATCTCTAGCATCTCCATGCCGCCCGGCCCTTTTGAGTCTACCGAAGTGGTCACGGTTACGACGCCTCCCGAACTCAGAGAGTCCATGGAATCGACCGCGTTCAGAAGAAGGTTGACGCACAACTGCCTTAAGAGCCCTTCGTCTCCGTCCATCTTCGTACTTCCATTGTGTACTATCTCGAACCCGGCCTTACCGCAGGCCTGCGTCATCTGTACCGAATCGGCTATAACGTCTTTTAAGTCTATAGAGCGGCGCTTCGCACTCGGAGAGGCCGCAAAGAGCAGCATGTTGGAGAGAATATTGTCGAGCGTCTTTACCCCGCGCGAGATACTCTCTGCAAGTTTTCTCCTGCCCTCGTCCTCTGTAAGCTCGCGCTCAAGAAGCGTTGAGAAGATAGCCATGGAGCCCAGGGGGTTGCGTATCTCGTGCGCTATTCTCGCAGCCATCTCACCCATAGCCGCAAGGCGCCGGGTCCGTTCCATTGCCCTGTTCTTCTCGGCAAGCTCCGTGTTCAGCTCCTCTACCTTGTCCTCAAGCGTTGCGTACTGCTTTTCGAGTTTACGCGAAGCGACCCTGAAGATATCGAAAGCGTCGCTCAGGAGTTCCTTCTGCTGTTCTATAGCCATGACCACCTCTTTACGCTATTGTCTAAGTTCATCTTTATAGAGCGCCTCGGCGCCGTCTCCAAAGACGCCGTTGGCAACAACCACTTCGCCGAGCGCCTCTTTCTGCTTCTCTCTCTTGTTCAACCTGGAATAACTCTGCGTAATCATATAGAGCGCCCACCTCTTCTCAAGAGTCTTGCCCTTGTCCATTAGTCCAACAGCCTCTTCGTACAACTTTACGGCGCTGGAGAACCGGCGGATTTTGAAGCTGGAGTCTGCGGCTCCCAAGAGTGCGCGCTTGCGCCCGGCAGAGTCTCCGGCGAGCTTGTAACTCGCGGCAACGCCCTTAAAGAGCTTGACCGCATCTCGGTGCTTGTTTATGCGTGCAAGGGCTGCGGCCTTATAGAAATCTTTGGTCGGGTCTCCGGTTACCGAGACTCCCTCGGCATACGCCTTGTAGTCTCCCTTAAGATAAGCAGCGCTAGAAAGAATTTCGTTCAGCTCGGCTCTTTTAAGGCTCTTGGGGAACCGGGCGTTAAAGTTCCTTGCTATCCTCTCCACGGCATCCGAATCTTTCTGTTTCAGATAGACTCTGGCAAGCTCAAGCATGGAGCGCTCCGCAACGGCGTCCACTCCTATCTCGGAGGCGGCAACAAGAGTGCTTACCGCCTCAGACAGAAGCGACAGCTCTGCGTAAGACTTGCCTATTCTGTAGTAAGTGCTGCCCTTCTTGCCAAACGGTATCTCGACACCGTAGAGCGAGACGGCGTCCACAATGGAAAAATAGTCGGACTCATCAAAGAGCTTCTTTATCCACTCGAACATGACCTCGGACTTTATCTCTATCGCCTCTGCCTGCTGGGTGTTGGTCGGGTACCTCTCTAAGAACTCATTGAGCGCAATTGCCGAGTCCTTGTAGAGCTTGAGGCGCAGCTGAACGCGAGCCAGGTTCAGGTGAGCGTAGCGCGAGGCTGCATACCGGCCCCTGTGAAGTGAGCGGTAGAGGCTCTCGGCCCTCATGAGCGAATCTCCCTTGGCGACCATTGCCATGGAGTCGGCAAGCGCAAGGCCGGACATGGCGCTGGCCTCGCCCCTGAACGCCTTCTGCGCACCGGTATAGATAACCTGCGCCTTTACCGGCTCTCCGTTGACTACAAGCGCATCGGCTTCGCGAATCCTTAGAAATGCCATTGCAACATCATCTACGGAAAAGGTCTCCTGAGCTATCTTGAAGATCTGGGCCGCCCCGAGGTAATCTCCATATACTATGCGGAGGTCTCCGATGCCCATAAGGGTTATAGGGTCTACGTGGTCAAGTTCAACGGGCACGTACTTCTCGTAGAGCGCACGCGCCGAGTCGGTCTCTCCCTTCATAAGGTGCGCATTGGCAAGCCAACTACCAGCAGGTGTATATCCGAGCGCAAGAAGGTCTCTAAAGGCGACCTTCGATTTGGTGAATTCTCCTGTCAAGAGCAGCAGGCGGGCCCTTGCAAAGTGGGCCGAATTCTTCAGCTCTCCGGCTTTGGCTTCGCTCACAACCCTTGCGTAATGGGCCAAAGCCTCCGGGTAGAAGCCGTTCTTCTCATACTGTCCGCCTAGAAAGAGCCACCCGAGGTGAGTAAGGCCGCTCTCAGGATGAATTCTCAACAAGCCTGCAAGCTCTTGTGAACCGGAGCCGGTCTCGATCATTGTAGCCATGGCCTCTATTACCGCAGCCCTGCCTACGTTCCCCCTTGCCTCAACCTTGTGTGCAAATGCGCGAGCCTCCTTTACCATTCCAGCAGGGCCGAAGGCCGATAGACCGAGCGTCTTTTTAAAGGCCTGCCTCTCGATAACGTCCTTCTTATACAGCTCTGCCTGAAAGATCTTGTTGACCTTCTGTCTGTAAAGATACCTCCAGCCTTCATTGTAGGCGATGAGCGACTCGAGCGTACCGCTCATCGATTGAGACTTTGCAATGCTAAGCTCTCTGCGCGCCTCCTCGCGTACTCTTTTCGTAATGCTGAGCACGGCGTTCTCGGCGCCGACATCCGGGAGATCCCTGCCTATGTCGCTACTCTTGGCGTCCCGCTTGCCTATGCGTATCATCTCTCCGCTCAGGGCCTCTGCCGGGTCTACGCGCTCTTCGTACGAAGGGTGCGCCTCGGACGAAGCAACTCCATCTTCCTCTCCATGCACGTCTTCGTTAACTGCTTCGTGCTGAGCCTCTTCATGCTGAGACTCTTCGTGCTTCTGCTCAGGAGCCGCGTCCTCTGATACCTTATGTGATACGTTATCGGCCTCTTCGAGTGAAGCCGCCGTATGGGCGGCTGTAGACTCACTGTTTTCGCTACTTACAGGGTCGGCCTTGGGTGCGTGCTTCACCATAGCCTTCTTTAAAGCGGCTGTAAGAAGAGCCGGGGTCCCTCGGTCAAGCGAAGCGGTTACATCGATTACTTTTTCCGGCCTCTTCTTAGAAATCTTCTTGGCGACCTTTTTCTTTGCGACCGGCTTCTTTGCAACCTTCTTCTTGACGGCCTTCTTCTTGACGGCCTTCTTCTTGACG
>JADFVP010000154.1 GCA_015222595.1 Pseudomonadota bacterium | reverse complement strand
TTCCGGGTGCCTTCTCTCTTCGCGCTCCATCGTTTCGACTCCTGTAGGCTGTTTAGCTTCCGCTGCACAGTACCGTCTTTGCAGCCTTAATGTCAGTCCGCAGCGCTCTTCTTCTCTTTAACGCTCTTTGTAAACTGTGGAAAGTGCTCTGCTGCACAGTCCGGGCAGATCCCGTGGCTCAACTCCACCGCCATTTGTTCGGTCAAATACTCATCGAACCTCTTCCAAGTCTCGGACTCATCTCTTACGCTATTGCAATAAGCGCAGACCGGAAGTATCCCGTGAAGACCTTTTACATGATCCACCACACCCTGCAGTTCGGCCACTTTACCGCTAAGGGCGCTCTGCAACTCGACTATACGGCGGCCCGCCTCTATACGCACCTTTAGCTCTGCGGGCACAAAAGGTTTCACTATATAATCGTCGGCCCCGGTCTTAAAACCCTCTACGGTGTTTCTCATATCATCGAGAGCCGTAAGTATTATTATATAGACGGGACCTATTGCCCTCTCAGCTCTGACCCGGCGGCAGACCTCCAGCCCGTCGATGCCCGGCATCATAAGGTCGAGCACTAGCAACTGCGGTGCGTCGGGGGCCCGCATAATTTCGAGCGCCTCGGCGCCGTCCGAAGCCATGACCGGTTCGTAACCCCAACCAACGAGCACTCTACTGAGCAACCGACGGATATCTACATCATCATCTGCAACAAGTACTTTCATAGGTGCTCTCCCAAATTAACGGCTCTACCATATTCAGTCATTGCATTCACTCCCCGGACACACTCCTTAAGAACAGATCAGGCCGTCTTGCGGTCTTCGAGGTCGAGCCCGAGCATTATGACGTTCTTGAAGGTAGAGTTGGTGCTGCGAA
The DNA here is from genome assembly GCA_015222595.1 of Pseudomonadota bacterium. Lineage (GTDB taxonomy): Bacteria > Desulfobacterota > GWC2-55-46 > GWC2-55-46 > JADFVP01 > JADFVP01. Next base: position 3,284 of record JADFVP010000154.1, on the reverse strand, counting down.
GTATCAGGAGCAGCTTGTCTACATAGACCCTCTCCTCTTCGGTCAACTGGTACTCTTTCGAGTTCGCACCCAGTGCCGGCCCATTAGCTGCAACGCCCTCGGCCCTTACAGTGCCGCCTTCGGATGCCTCGCCAACCAGCCAGTCGAGCGAGACTCCGTAAAGCTCGGCAAACTGAAAGAGCAGCTTCGCCGGCATCCTGCCGTTACGCTTGTAGTTGGAGAGCGCCTGCGGTGTTATTCCGAGCGCACCGGCCAACTGAGTAGCGTTCTTTAACTTACCGGACTCCAACATTCTTTTTAACATCCTATTATATTCTAGCATCATCACACCTCCTACGTGCCCCTGCAGCCTGTATAAGAGCCCACTCTTTGTGAACCAAGCTCCGGGTGAACCAAACTCCGGCTACCGAACTCTCTAAAACTGCCTCAGGTAACCTTTTATGTCTTAATCATATTAGGTTTACGCATAATTGACAATCGGGCCAAGAGGCCATTTTGGAGGCGCAAAGGGACTATTTTTTTCTAATTACATTAGAAAAATGAGTAGCCACAAGGGGGACCCCCTGCTGGTAAATCACTGAATTTAGTTGGTTTTATGGTCGAGTCGGGATGGGTTGAAGGGTTTGGTCGCTACTGCCTGAAAGGCAGGGGCAAAGAGTAGTCACCCCAGGCCCTTTGCAATAGCTATTCTGGTAAGCCCCGCTACATCGTGCACGTCGAGTTTGGTCATTATGTTAACCCTGTGCGTCTTAACGGTCGAAAGAGCTATGAAGAGCTTCTCGCCGATCTCCTTGTTGGTGTTTCCCGATGCTATATGCTTCAAGATCTCCTTCTCTCTCGCCGTGAGGGTGTCTATCGGGTCTATCGGGAGGTCTTTTTGTAGAATATCGACAAAGCTGCCCAGAAGCTCGTTGGCCACAGAGGGGCTTGCGTACCTCGCGCCCCTCATTACCTCCTCTATCGCCTGCAACACCTCTACAGCGGCAGTGCCCTTGAGAACATAGGCCATTGCCCCGGCCTTGAACGCATTTACAGCATAGATACCCTCTTCATGCATTGAGAGCACTATCACTCTGGTTCCGAAATCCTCGACTATGCGCTTTGTGGCCGAGATACCGTCGAGGCCCGGCATCGTGACATCCATTATAACTACGTCGGGCCGAAGCTCTTCGACCAGGCGCATGGCGTCCGTGCCGTTAGCGGCCTCGCCAACAACCTCGTACCCCGGAACCTTGCCGAGCGTGCTCTTTAGCCCGTCGCGTAAAAGCTCGTGGTCGTCCGCTACTATTATGCGCGTTTCAGCCATCTAAGAGACCTTTCCGTACGCCGTACCCCGGCGCACCTACTGCTTAAGAGTCTACCCCTTCCGGAGCGGACACGTCGAGGCGAACCGTAACCGTAGTGCCCGAGCCCGGCGTAGACGCTATTTCCATACTCCCGCCAAGCTCTTTTATCCTTTCACGCATTAAGAGAGTGCCTATACCCCGGCCCTTCTTCCCCCTTATCCCCTCCAAAGAGAAGCCCCGGCCGTTATCGGTTACGCTAAGCTCAAGCCCGTTGCCGTCTATGCTGCCCGTAACCGCAACAGAAGAGGCCCCGGCGTGCTTCATTATATTCTGAAGGCTCTCGCGTACCACACGCAGCAGACTCTCCTTTATCCTCTCACCGAGCGAATCGAACCCGGGGTCAAGCTCTACGGCAAGCTCGGTGCCGCTCTGCTTTAGAAATATATTGCCGTACCACCGTGCCGCATCCGCCATGCCGGTTCCGTAAGGAACCGCCGGATATATCTCCGAGGTCAGGGTGCGTGTAGCCCTTATGGTCGAGCCGAGCAGAGTACCAAAGAGTTCGAAGAACTCTTTGCGGGCCATTTTCGCCTCGGCCGAGCACTCTGAGTCGGAGGCCGTATCCGAAAGCCTGTTGGCGAGGGTGAGCTGCATTGTCGCTAGGTTCTGCCCTATATCTTCGTGCAGCATTTCGGCAAAGCTCTTACGCTCGCGCTCTTCGAGGTTGGACATCTCCAGGGTGAGTTCATGAAGCTCTGAGCTTAAGAGTTCAAGCTTGACCTCTCGCTCCTTCAGAGCCTCTTCGGCAAGCCTGCGCTCGGTATCGTCTATCTTAACAGTCACAAAGTGAGAGATATGACCGTCAACGCTCCTGATGGGAATTATACGCTGCAACTGCCATATATTTTTGCCGTTCCTGGATTTTACGCAGATATCTCCGCGCCAGGCCCTGCCACTCTCCAGCCCGTCCCATATATTTCTATAGAACTCTTCCGGGTGGCACTCCGAGTTAAGCACCTCGACCCCGCTCCCCAGTATATCGTCAGCAAGATAACCGAGGGACTCTGTAAAGGCCCAGTTCACGTACTCTATGCGCCGGTCGGTATCTACTATCATAATGGGGGCCGGGTTCTGCTCGACCACGTAAGAGAGTTTGCGAAGTTCATTGGCCGCCCTCTTTCTGCCGTCTATCTCGGTCTTCAGGTTTAGGGCCGCACGGACACGGGCCAGAAGCTCCACCCTGTCCGGAGGTTTTACAATATAATCATTGGCGCCGGCTTTAAAGGCGGCGTCGAGCAGGCTCTTGTCCGAATGGGCCGTCAGCATTATTATAGGTATATCGTAGAGCGCGGGTACGGCCTTTATCCTGCGCGTAGCCTCCACACCGTCTATTCCGCCCATGTTTATATCCATCAGTATCAGATCCGGCGCGTTTGCCGGGCCCTGCTCGACCCCAACGCCGAGCATACCAAGCGCAACCTCCGCCGAATCGGCAGACAGGACCGACGTGTAACCTGCACGCGAGAGTATCGCCTCTATAAGAACGAGAAAATCCCTGGAATCGTCTACTATAAGTATATCCATCTTTTATGATCCGTATAGTATTGGAGCCACTAAAAGCAGGTTGAGCCGGGCAAGTAAAACAGGTTAAGCATTCGGAAACTGACGACGAAGTCGAAGTGGTCGCAAGGGATTAGTCCATATAAAATATTTTATTTCATATTTGCGCATTACACAAGCAGAAATAGAAGACTTTTTGGAGTTTTAGATGATCTACGATGAGAACAAGGGGTAGAGGTTGGGTGCTCCTACCGACAGAGCAGCAGCGGAATGCGGCACGACATCAGCACAGAGGTCGTGGTGGAGCCGATTATTAGGCTACGGATACGCGAATGGCCGTAGGCGCCGATAACGAGAAGGTCGATTCCGTTCGCCTCGACATACGCCCCGATCGCCGCGTCAGGCGTGCCGTCCTCTATGCTCGAATGTACTTTGAAC
>JADFVP010000153.1 GCA_015222595.1 Pseudomonadota bacterium | reverse complement strand
GTTCGGTCAGATCAGCTATCGCCCTGCTTCTAACTCTCGTTATCGTTGCGGCAGTGCTCATCTTCTTCTCGTCCAACTCTACTGAGACGGGTACAGAGACCGATACTGTAATCGCCTCGGCGCGAGCCAAGGTCAACCTGAAGGCTCTGTACCAGGAGGCCGGAAACGCGCCAAAGAGGGCGACCACGGCCCAGAAGGCGGCCCCTGTTAAAAAGCCCGTTGCCAAGGCCCCGGTGAAGGCGAAACCCGCTCCAGTTAAGACGGCAGCTACGAAGGTAGTTGCCAAGGCTCCGGCAGTTAAGAAGCCGGTAAAAAAGGCCGCTCTGCTCCCGACCCCGAAGGAGATAAAGGCGGCCACTCCGACAGGAGAGAAGCCGTGGGCCATTAACGTTGCCTCCTTCTCGAAAGAGCCGCCGGCGCGCGATCTGGCCAGAAGGCTGAACAAGGCCGGGTACAACACCTATGTTACCGACTTTTTAAAGGGTTCCACGCGGTGGTACAGGGTTCGCGTCGGGTTCTTCACCTCCAGAGACGATGCCGTGAAGTTCGGTAAAGAACTCGGTCAGGAACTGAGGCTTACGAGCAAACCGTGGCCCGTAAGACCCCAGTGGGACGAGATATCGGGCCACATAACCAAGTAAAGAGTGCCGTAAACTCCGACAGATAAACCCTCTTTTATCTCCTCATTTCTATATTTGCCTCAATTTTCTTTCATTTTCCTCTATTACCCCACTTTTTCTACCTTTCACCTCTTTTTTTACACCAAAATACCGCTCTTTTACTCAGTTGCCTGTGCGCCACCTGGCCCATGCCGACACCTATCTGAAGCTCTAAACGGAAACAGCCCTTAAAAGCTTATAGTATCAGGCGAAAGAGAGTCGAATTACCTTGACGCTTAAGCGGTAAAAATTCTAAAATAGGAAGTATGAATCCTTTAGAAAAAAGCGTCGGACTTAAAGAGACTTTCAATAGCCCTTCGTCCCCGCCTTCCTATACCGATCAGGAGCACAGTACCGCCACCGAGGTCACCGGCAGAGTCTTTATCGAGACGTTCGGCTGCCAGATGAACGAGAACGACTCGGATAGGGTGCGCTCCATACTCGAAGAATCCGGTTACCGGGAGGTCGACACGCCTGAGAGCGCAGACCTTATACTCCTTAACACCTGTTCGGTTCGCGACAAGGCCGAGCAGAAGGTCTACTCGCTCCTCGGCAGGTTCAAGCCCCTGAAGGCCAAGCGTCCAAAACTCGTACTTGCCGTGCTCGGTTGCGTGGCCCAGCAGGAGGGGGTAAAGCTTCTCTCTCGTATTAGGTACCTCGACATGGTGGTCGGCCCGCAGAACATCCATCGCCTGGGCGAACTTGTAGAAGGCGTTAGAAACGGCTCTGAGCGCGTAGTGGCCACTGCGCAGAGCGAGACGATAACCGAAGACGAGTACTCTGTGCCGACGAGAATAGACGGCTTCAAGGCCTTTGTGCCTATAATGCGCGGCTGCAACAACTACTGCGCCTACTGTATAGTGCCGTACACGCGCGGGCGCGAGGTTAGCAGAGACTCTGCCGACTTACTCGCCGAGATCGCCGGTATTGCAGGCAGGGGCGTTAAAGAGGTTACGCTCATCGGGCAGAACGTGAACTCGTACGCACCTGTTAAAGAGGGCGAACGCGAACCGTACATCGACTTCACAGGGCTCTTGAAAGAGGTTGCAAAGGTAGAGGGAATTGAGCGCATTCGCTTTATCACCTCGCACCCTAAAGACATCTCCGCTGAGCTTATAGAGCTGATTGGAACGGAGGCGAAGATAGTGCCGAGTATCCATCTACCTGTCCAGTCCGGCTCCGAAGAGATACTAAAGAGCATGGGCCGGGGGTATACGGCTGCCGAGTACCTCGCTACTGTCAACGCCTTAAAGGCCGCAAGGCCGGGAGTCGCGCTGTCGTCCGACATTATAGTCGGTTTTCCGGGCGAGACAGAGGCCGACTTTTGTGCGACAATGGCGCTCATAGAAGAGGTCCGGTACGACAACCTCTACTCCTTCAAGTACTCGCCGCGCCCCGGTACGCGGGCCGCGCTCTTCGACTCTCAGGTCGAGCCGTCAGTAGCCTCGGAACGCTTGCAGAGGTTACAGAAACGGCAGCGCGAAATCAGTGCCGAGAAATCGGCGGATCTAAAGGGCGGCTATGTAGAGGTGCTGGTAGAGGGCCCTAGCAAAGGGGACGCTGAAGAGCTTATGGGACGCACTCCGTGTAACAGGGTCGTTAATTTCGAACAGACTGCACCCGGGCTTGAACTCGAAGCCGGAGAAATAGTAAAACTTCTAATAACAGATGTCTACCCCAACTCACTGAGGGGTCTTTATACAGTTTCGGAGACAAGACCAGTATGCTTATAGAAATGAAGGTTTACGCCCTTACGGTCGACCCGTTCACCAACGCTCCGATAGTCATACTGAAAGACCTTGAGGAGAAGAGCGCGCTTCCTGTCTGGATAGGCTCTCCGGAGGCGAGCGCAATAGCCTCGGAGCTTGAGAGCGTCGAGTTCTCGCGCCCCATGACCCACGACCTCATAAAGCAGATACTGGGCGAGTTCGGGGCAAAGGTACAGAAGATACAGATCAACGACATACGCGAGTCGGTCTTCTATGCGACCATCCACCTCGACACGCCATCAGGGCCCGTTTCAATAGATGCGCGCCCAAGCGACGCAATAGCTCTGGCGCTCAGGGCCGAAGCCACTATCTATGTGGACACCAAAGTACTGGATAAGTCCAAGTCTATAGATATGAGAACTGAAGAGGGGCTCAAGAACGCAGAGACCCCCGAAGAGCTGCTTAATATGCTCGACGAGTTCGAGCCCGAAGAGTTCGGCAAGTACAAGATGTAGAGGCGCTACAGTGCGGCGCGCGTATTAACTTAAAAAATTCGAAAACAGAGCCTCTTGACACCCTCCGAAAAGACCAAAAAAAGACCAACGGCCCCGAAACCGTTTAAGAAGCTGTACGGAACCTCTTTTATCGAGGAGTACGGCAGGATCGAGTCCTCGCGCTCGGCCCGTTTCTCTACCTCGTACTCTCTGCTTACAATAGAGCTTGAGGGGGTCGATCTCGGCGCGCAGTCCAGCGCGAGCGCCGACGACGACGCTGCGAGTAAGGCCAAGAGGTTTATCTCTTCCACTCTTGGCGCTCTTCGCGATTGCGATATAGTTGCGCTTACCAAAAAGAACCGACTCGTAGTGCTCCTTCCGCAGACCGACTGCTTCGGCGCCTTTGTGCTGGTACGCAAACTAAGGAAGGGCGCGGAGAGTTTTTCAAAAAAATACCCCGACGTTACCGCCCATTACACCCATTCGACCTTCGGCGTAGACGGCCGCGACTACCTAGAACTCTACAAGAGAACAGAAGAGAGGGCCGAAGAGCAGAAACGCTCTTTGTGGAACTCACTCGGTCTAGAAAAGCGGCTCTTCTGGGAGACCATAGGCGCGCTATTTGCAGAGCCCCACACGGGAAACTACAACGCAAACTTCGACGCCGGGCAAGAGTACGAGCTGAGCGAGTTCTTTATGGATCGCGTAAACGAGCTAATCATCAAAGAGGTCAAACGCTCGCCCCGTCGGCGCGGCATACTCTACTTTTCAACAGGAAAGATTACGGCCAACATGCCGATACTTAAGGCAATAGCGGATCTTGGCATGACCAAGACAAAGATCTTCCTCTCTGGAGAGCAGGAGGGCGAGGAGGTCAGCATAGGCAACACCCTGCCTATCTACTTAGACGACCCGCGCCTTAAAGAGACCTTCTTTACTCTATTTCTGAACGAAGACTTCGGCTACGCGCTCTTGGCGCGAGAGACCTGGGGGGCAAGCTACACCTGCTTCCATACCTCCGACCCTTTTCTGGTCGAAGGCCTTATAAACAAGTTTCAGCACGAGTACTCGCTACAGGAGCAACTGTAATGGAGAGGCCGAAGATACTCTTTGCGCTCTCGGACAACGTAGAGCGGAGCAAGCTGGAGACGGTGCTCAGGCCGCTCGACATTGAGCCTTTGGTTGTGAACGACGGCGCTGGGGTTATCGAGAGCGCGGTAAAAGAGGCTCCTGCGATCATAGTCACCGACATGGGGCTTAAGGTGATAGCTCTAGAGAAGGTGCTTTCTATTCTAAGAAACAACGCCCAGAGTGCGTCGATACCTTTCTTCTTCATCTCCGACCGCGCCATAGACATACCGAACTTCAAGCCGGGTACCGACACCTTTTTGCTCCGTCCGCTAAATGCAGAGGAGGTGCTCTCTCGCTTTACCCGCACGCTTGAGAGCAGAGCAGGGCGCAGAACCGGGGCCAGAGAGATAATAGGTAAGCTCAACCAGATGGGGCTGCCCGACATCTTGCAGTTCCTCAACATTAACAGAAGAGACGGAGAGCTGAGAGTGGCGCGCGGCGCGCTGAGCGGCACAGTCTTTTTGAAAGACGGCGAGGTGCTGAACGCCGTACTCGAGGGTGTTGAGAAGGAGAAGGCGCTCTACCGGATGCTCAGCTGGCCGGACGGCGAGTTCGAGTTCGTTCCGTGCACGGTGACCATAACCAGAAAGATACTCTCCTCTTCATCCAACCTCTTGATGGAGGGAATGAGGCAGATAGACGAGTACAACCGCTCCATTAACAGCCTTCCGAGCCCGGAAGAGTGCCTGAATCAGGTCTCTAAAGAGACGGTTCCCGAGGGGCTGCACCCTGCGGCTTATGAAATTTTACGGAACCTGAGCCTCCACAAACTGGTAAGAGAGCTTGTGGAGCGCAGCACGTACCCGGACTTCGAGGTCTACTCCGCTATTACGACCCTGATTACCAAGGGACTCGTTAAGGTAGACAAGAAGGCTCTCGGCTCAGGGGAGAGTATCTTCAGCATAGAAGAGTCTTTGATGATAAGCGACAGACTTGCCTCTCGCACAGCCAGTTACGCCTACCCGGACACAGCAAAGGTCTTTATTCTCTCTACCTCACCCGAGCTGGTAGAGAAGCTGCTCGACGGTTGCGGCCGGGTTCCCGACTTCAAGATACTCTCAAAGAGCTTCTTCAGCGACGAGGCCACGGGTGGCTGCTTCGGCGAGGTTGCTTCGCTGAAACTTACCACAGGCATGGAGGTGCTGCTCTTTTCCGTGCCGGTAGTGCATAGCATGGGGCCGCTCTTAAGGGCCTTTTCGTCCAATATAATTGGCATACTGCTTATTACCGATACAATAGATTCGGAGACCGTAGAGAAGCTTGTTCAAGAGCGCGACGCACTTAGCGGGGCCACTGGCGTGCCTACCGTGCACCTGTGCTCACCGGGGGACTCACCAGTTGGGCCCGGCGGGTTTGAGAAGAGCCTGGCGCTTGGGCCCAATGACACCCTGTGGCAGTTCGATACAATCTCCTCCGAGCTGGTCTCTAATATATTCCGCCAGCTCATGACAGAGCTTCTGGTCTGATTGCGGCCTGCCGGGCCGAGAGTTACTGCTATTGAAAAGAAGTCGTTTTTATTATAGAATTACACAGTTAACTCGACACTGTTTTCTCTCCAGTTTAGAGAGTCCGGTTCTTCCACTCCATACCTGAAAGGCCGAAAAAAAAAATGGCCAGACAGAAAGGATAGAGCATGATAGACCTGCACACTCATACTTTTCTAAGTGACGGGGTTTTAGTACCTTCGGAGCTTGTAAGGCGGGCCGAAGTCAAGGGTTATAAGACTATAGCCCTTACCGACCACGCGGATGCAGCCAACCTTGAGAGCGTAATATCGCAGCTCTCGGCCGTTGCTAGGACGCTGAACAAGGGCGGGGCGGTTCGCGTAATAGCCGGAGTGGAGTTGACGCACATTCCTCCGCGCAATATTAAGGGCCTTGTGGCGCGCGCAAGGGAACTTGGGGCGCAGATAGTGGTAGGGCACGGAGAGTCTATTGCAGAGCCGGTGGCTCCGGGAACCAATACCGCCTTTATCTCTTCAGGCGTAGACGTGCTGGCGCATCCAGGGCTCGTAACCGCAACTGAAGCTAAGGCCGCAGCAAAGCGCGGTGTCCACTTCGAGATAACCTCAAGGGGAGGGCACAGCCTTACCAACGGGCACGTGGCGGCAATGGCCAAGAAGTACGGCGTGTTGATGCTCCTAAATTCCGACGCCCACGCCCCGTGCGATCTAATAGACGACAAAAAGGGCCAGAGCGTTGCACTTGGCGCCAATCTAACCAAAACCGATTACAGAAAGATGAAGAAGAATGCCGAAAAACTTAGCGCTCTCGCGCTTCGCAAATAGCCGCCTGCTCGCCCTGTTCGCCGTACTCCTGTCTCTGGGGCTTGCTGGCTGTACAACACTAAAGAGCCCTGCCGCTTCTAGCGACTGGCCCAGTGCGTTTCACGACTCCGGGCGCACCAACAGTACGGCAGAGGAGATAACGACTCCGCTGGTCTCTGTCTGGAGCAAAGACCTTGCCCCAGTTGCATTCAACAAGGGTATGAAGCGGATTCAGCTCTCTTCTCCTGCAATCTCCGGCGGCGTGCTCTATGTCGGCTCTACGGACCGTAGGCTCTACGCCTTTGAACTCGCCACAGGCCGTAGGCTCTGGAGGTTCGAGGCAGACGGAGCGATAGAGTCGAGTCCGACCGTTACGGAAACAAAGGTCTGCTTCGGCTCTTCAGGAGGATTTTTCAGGTGTCTAGATAAGAGCGAGGGACGCGAACTCTGGAGTTTTCGCGCCAAGAGCGAGATAACCGGCTCGGCGCTAGACGGTACTGGGGGCCCGGACGGTAAGGGCCTCATCTACCTTTACTCTGCCGATGACAGGCTCTACGCCCTCGACTCCGCAACTGGCGAAAGGGTCTGGGTCTATAGCCGCACGCCCTTCTTTACGGTCTCGCGGCGCATCATAAGCTCTCCGGCCTCGGATGCAGAAACGGGCAGGATCTACCAGCTCTTCTCAGACGGGGCTCTCGTCGCCCTAGACGCAACCACTGGGAGCGTGCTCTGGGAGAAGCAGGTAATTGAGGACTTCTGGGAGGCACTCGAAGCGAGACGCACCCCTATAGTAGACGGCAAGGCGCTCTATATCATAGACGGTAACTCTTCGGTTTTAGCTCTCAACTCAGTAGACGGCACTGAGCGCGATATAGAGACCGCAGACCACGCTACCGACATTGTACTCAGCGACAAACAATTGCTGGTTGCAGGCACATCCAGTATATCGCTCTTGGACCGCCGGGGCGCAAAGCTCTTGTGGAAAAAGGAGCTGGAGCGCGGAAGTATCACCACGCTCATAGTTGCAGGAAACAAGATAGTGCTCCTTAGCGCTTACGAGTACGAACCGGCCGGAATCGGCTTTCTTGCAAGGGAGCGCGGGTATCTCGAAGTTCTCTCTTTAAAGAACGGATCGAGCATATGGGCCAAAAGCCTAAAGGGTACGGTAACAGCCGGGGCCTCTGTTGGTAACGGCGCCATCGCGCTCTTTCGTAACGACGGCCTTTTAAGTCTCTACACACAAAAATAGAATGTCCAACAAACTGAACATAGCTTTCGTCTGGCACATGCACCAGCCTATCTACAAGGACCCAATCACGCAGGAGTACATAATGCCGTGGGTTCTTCTGCACGGCACCAAAGATTACTACGACATGGCCGCAATTTTAGAAGAGTTCCCGGAAATACACCAGACCTTCAACATGGTGCCTTCGCTCGTAGAACAGATAGAAGAGTACGCCTCTGGAACCGCGCTCGACAAGTTCAGAACCGTTGCCCAAAAGAGCGCCGCAGATCTTACGGACGAAGAGCGTGTTTTCATACTTACCAACTTCTTCCACAGCAACTGGGAGAATATGATACGGCCTATGGCGAGGTACTGGGAGCTTCTGAAGAAGCGCGGGGTATCGAACTCGCCGGACGAAATTCGCGCCTCGCTCAGATACTATACTGAGTCCGACTTTACCGACCTGCAGGTGCTCTTCAATCTTGTCTGGATAGACCCCACGCTCGTAGAGGCCGACGAGTTCCTAAAGGGCCTGAGAGCCAAAGGCAGGGGTTTTACCGAAAAAGAAAAACTCTGTCTGCTCGAAAAACAGGTTGAGATAGTCGGTAAGATACTGCCGAAGTACGCCGACCTTATGGAGCGCGGAATTATCGAGGTCTCGACAACTCCTTACTTCCACCCGATAATGCCGCTTCTCTTCGACTCGGACTCAGCGCGTACGGCAATGCCGCATTCGACGTTACCGAAGAACCGCTTTACCCACCCCGAAGACGTAGACACCCAGATAGGGCTCGCCGTAAAGTCGTACACCGACACGTTCGGAACGGCACCTGTCGGCATGTGGCCCTCGGAGGGTTCGGTCTCAATAGACGTGCTGCCGATGATAGCCTCGCACGGGCTCAAATGGATAGCGACCGATGAAGAGATACTCTCTCATACCCTTAAGCGGCCCATAAGGCGCGACGGCTCCGGCAACTCGTGCGACTCGTTCCTCTACAGGCCTTACGAATTCGAGAGCGAAGGCAACAAGCTCTCTATAATCTTCAGAGACCATACCCTCTCCGACCTCATCGGCTTCGACTACGCAAAGATGAGCCCGGAGGCGGCTACAGACGACTTCATCTCGCGCCTCGGCCACATCCACAACATGGTAGACAACCCTGAGGCCCATATCGTAAGCATTATACTCGACGGCGAGAACGCATGGGAGACGTATGCCAACGACGGACGCGACTTTCTCACCTGCCTCTATACGCGTCTAACCAACGACAACCGCTTCCGCTCGGTTACAGTAAGCGAGTTCCTGAACGCGACCGAGCATAAAGACAAGCTCGAATGGATCTGGCCCGGCTCATGGATAGGGCACGACTTTCATGTCTGGATAGGACACCACGAAGACAACACGGCGTGGGACTATATCTTCGAGGCGCGAAGGACGCTCGTAGAGTACGTTGAAGAGGTAGAGCGCGAAGAGGCGGCAGGGGCGGACTCTGGAGAAATTGAGAAGAAGCGCGGAGCAATTAAAGCGGCCTGGACCTCCATCTACGCAGCAGAGGGCAGCGACTGGTTCTGGTGGTACGGCGACGAGCACAGCTCTATGAACGACTCCGACTTCGACACCCTCTTTAGACAGTACGTAAAGAGCGTCTACACCAACATAGGCGCACCTGCGCCTATCTCTCTCGACATACCGATCATCTCGGCTGAGAAGGGCATACGGCCCATCAGTACGCCGACCGTCTACCTCGACCCGGTCATAGACGGCGAGATGACGAACTACTTCGAGTGGCTCGCCTCAGGAGAGCTGCACCGGGGCTTTAAGGGCTCTAGCATGCACAAGGAAATAGAAACCGGCTTTCTCATAGACTACATAGCCTACGGTTTCTCGAAAGAGCGGCTCTTCTTCAGGCTCGACTACATGGACGAGAAGCTTCCGTACGACAAAGAATGGAAGCTGCACATAAGCCTCATAAGTCCGGTCGAGCTCAGAATAGAGGCGGTCGTTAACGGCCCCGAAGCCGTCTTTACCGTTATGAAGCGCACAGAGGAGGACGGTCAGTGGGCCACGGAGGCGATAGTACACGAGATTGCCTCCAAGAACGTAGTTGAGATGGCGATACCGCTGAACCTGCTTACAGGCACAGAGGAGGCCAAAGAGCTGCACCTCTTTATCGACATAGATGCCGGTAAAGACGGAATACTCCGATGGCCCTCAAAAGGGTTCTATATCTTCGACGTGCCTGACGAAAATTTCGAACTAGAGAATTGGATAGTCTGACTCAAGACGCTTCATCGGTTCTTAGTTGCTCGATGTACCGATCGAATATTTAAATAGAGAACTGGATAGTCTGAAAAGCTCTCTATCGGCTCTTGTACTATCGACCCGGCAATAGATAAGAACAACTCTTAAACCCACCCATAGCAGAGAGCAGTATGAGCGAAGCGATAGTG
>JADFVP010000152.1 GCA_015222595.1 Pseudomonadota bacterium | reverse complement strand
CAACGAGCTCACGGCTCAGGTTCACCACTGCGGTCGAACCGGTTACGCGCACACCCAGAAGGCGCGTGCCCGCTGGAACCGTTCTCTCTATCTTTCTGTTGCCAGAGCCCGGGCCCTGTAGCAGCAGCTCTACGGCTCCGGCTATCTCGTTGGACAAAATCCCTTCATCTACCGTCCGCTCGACCCCTCTAAGTGTTTCGCCATCAGTGCTGCCGAAGTAGATAGTGACCTCTCTGGTTGGTGTTACAGGCACAGGCGGAGGCGTGCGGTCGGGCGTGGGGCCGAAGTAGATGACAAGCCCCGTGCCGATGATGAGGCCGAAGGAGAAGATATTTATAATGATCCACCAGCCGCCGAGCTTGCGCGGCTTCTTCTTACTTTTCTTGCTCTTCCATCTGTCGGACTTTGCAGGCGCTTTCGCGCCTTTTTTGATCGGCTTTGCCGGGCTCTTCTTTTTGGTGGCCATCTTTATGCTTTGCTTTCCAGGTGCGCCAAAGAGGCTCTGTGTAGGTGGACGCCACGCCCGCTCAGGAAGCGGGCGCCGACCGTAACGAAGCTCTCCGGGGAGTCGGTAACGTGAAATTCGTGGGTGTCGCCGTTATCGCCGTTACTTGAGGCGGCGTCGTTGGTATCCGGGGTGTCGTTACTATTATCAGGGATATTTTCCAGCCCTTCTTCCTTCAGTACCCTTGCAACTTCGTTGGCGGTCGCGGTAGCAGAGTCTATGAGCGTGACGTCAGGGCCCATAACAGAGGCGATGGTCTCTTTTAAGAGCGGATAGTGGGTGCAGCCGAGCACAAGCGTGTCTATATCGGCCTCTTGGAGGGACTCAAGATACTTCTCGGCTATCTTTTCTGTTATCTCTCCTGTGCTCCAGCCCTCTTCGGCCAGAGGCACAAAGAGCGGGCAGGCGGAGGTGAAGGTCTTCGCCTCCGGGTTCACTTCTGTAATGGCGCGGGTGTAGGCCCCTGAGCGTATGGTAGCCGTGGTGCCTATTATGCCTATGCGGCCCGTACGGGTGGCCGCAACTGCTGCGCGGGCTCCGGGCTCTATAACGCCTACTACGGGCACGTCGAGCACCTTTTTGAGCACCTCTTCTGCATTGGCGCTTGCGGTATTGCACGCAATGACGATAAGCTTGACTTTGTGGCTCTGGAGAAAGGCGGCGTCTTCGAGGGCGTAGCGGATAACCGTGTCGCTCGACTTTATTCCGTACGGCACGCGCGCGGTGTCGCCGAGGTAGATGGTCCGTTCGGCGCTAAGAAGGCGCGCCACCTCCGAGAGTACGGTGAGGCCTCCGAGGCCGGAGTCGAATATGCCGATACGGTTTCTGTTCATCGAGTAATTTTTAACTGAAACAGCCGCTACATGCAATAGAAAAATAGAGTATTATTTAATTGGATCCTTTTTAGATGGGCACTTTCTATTAATTAACGGACGGGTAGATGGATAACAGAACTCTAACAGAGAGCGGGCCGCAGGTGAATAACCGGGCAATTGCGCGCCTGTTTGCCACTGTAGCGGATATTTTAGAGGTCAAGGGCGAGAACCGCTTTCGCGTGCTCTCTTACCGAAACGGGGCCGAGGCGATAGACTCCATGGGGAGCGAGCTTACCGGTATCTACCATGACGGTGGAGTTCCCGCTCTTATTGAGCTGCCCGGCATAGGCAAGGGAATAGCCGCCAAGATCGAAGAGCTTATAACGACCGGCAGATCTCTCTTCGTTGAGGAGCTTCTGGAGAGCACACCGCCGGGCATACTCGACATACTTCATCTGGCCGGAATGGGCCCCAAAAAGACCGGGTCGCTCTACAGAGAACTCGGCATAGACTCCATAGAGGCGTTAGAGGCCGCGGCCGCTACGGGCAAGTTGCAGACCCTTCCGGGCTTTGGCGAAAAGACCGAGCAGAAGATACTGAAGGCCATCGAGTCGTTTAAGTCATTCTCCGGGCGCAACCGTATCAGTATCGCCAGAGCTGTGGCTGCGGGTTTGATAGAATACCTGAAAGAGGTATCTGGCGTTACGAGCGTAGAGGCCGCAGGAAGCCTCAGACGCTGGAGAGAGAATATCGGGGACGTAGACCTGCTTGCCATCTCCACGGAGCCTCTGGCGGTTATGGAGGCCTTTACAGGCCACCCAAGTGTCGCTACCGTAGTCATGAAGGGTAGTACAAGAAGCACGGTGGTCTTGGAAAGCGGCGGGGGAGGCAGAAGCAGCGGTCTTCAGGTCGATCTTAGGGTGCTCTCTCCAGACGACTACGGCTCTGCGCTCGTACACTTTACCGGCTCAAAGGCGCACAATGTCGCGCTAAGAGAGAGAGCAAAGGCCAAGGGGCTTAAAGTCAGCGAGTACGGTGTCTTTAGGGTTACGGCAGCAGGGGAGGTAGCGGCAGAAGGCGAGCGGATTGCCGGAGCCACTGAAGAGAGTGTCTACTCCGCGCTCGGCCTGCCCTTTATCGCGCCTGAGTTGAGAGAGGACAGGGGAGAGATAGAGGCCGCTTTAGAGGGCACTCTGCCGACGCTCGTAGAGCAGAGCGACTTGCGAGGCGACCTCCACTGCCACACAGTATGGAGCGACGGGGCTTGCCCGATTGAGGAGATGGCAGAGGCTGCAATGGCGCTGGGGTACGACTACCTTGCGGTTACCGACCACTCCAGAAGCCTCACTGTAGCGCACGGACTCGACAGTGCACGGCTTGCCGAACAGATAGACAAAATAGATGTTTATAACGAAAAGCTAAGAGAGAGTGGCAAGAGTTTCAGGCTCTTAAAAGGCAGCGAGGTCGATATCTTATCCGATGGAACTCTCGACCATCCTGATGTACTTCTTGCTCGGCTCGACATCGTGGTAGCAGCCGTCCACTCCGGCTTTGGAATGGAAAGAGCCAAGATGACCGCGCGGGTAATTGCGGCAATAGAGTCGGGCCGAGTGAACATAATCGCGCACCCGACGGGCCGCCTTATCGGCATGCGCGAGCCTTTTGAGATTGACATGGAGGCGGTCTTAAGAGCGGCTAAAGAGCACCACGTGGCAATGGAGGTGAACTCGTACCCTGAGAGGCTCGACCTGAACGATGTTCATCTGAGGCTCGCTAAAGAACTTGGCGTGAAGGTCGCTATCAGTACCGACGCGCACGCAGCCGACCAGTTCGTTAATATGGAGTACGGCGTTCATACAGCCAGAAGAGGCTGGATAGAGCCCGAAGACGTTATAAACTGCCTGCCGTTGGAGGAGCTGCTCCGGTTTTTGGGCAAGGGATAAGGCAAAAGACAGGGGTGGTGAGAGGGTGCAGTGCGTAGCACGCCTCTATGGCTTCACTCTTATATACAGTCCGAGAAATAAAGAGTTAGCAGTGACGTAATATCCCTCCAAAAGTGTAAAATATCTTTACATAAGGGCGAAAACGCCTAACCCACTATCTTATATAGCTTTATTTATAGCACACACTCTTTTTAACAGTAATTATATTAGATTTCTTTACACTTTTTCGATGGTTACAAAAGATTGCTCTGTTGACATCCCTTGAAAATCAACAGGTTAGAACTTCGTTTAAACGTGGCATTGATATTGCGTTATATTAGAGGAGTTTGTCCTAATATAAGGAGTTGATAATATTGAAGAAACTAACTACATTACTTATAGCCATTACATTAACGATATTTACTCTTCATGCTAAGCCTGCTGAGGCATATCCAACTACACGGCTTAGTCTATCTTCTGCCAGCATATCTGCAGGTGACACCTTTAACGTAGATGTCTATGTAGATGGTGTGACCGACTTTGACCCGTTCTTTGGTCCAGATGAGCTTCTGGCATTTGGATTCAATGTTAGCACACCGTCGAGCTTCACATTTTACGGTGCTGTGGTTAGGTCGCCCTTTAATGATGACTCCTCTTTGTTCCTAACTCTCGATGTTGCCGGTTCCATATTTCCTGGGATAATGGGCAACAATATTCATCTTGCATCACTCAGTTTCACCTCGTCTACAGTTGGCACCTATTCCCTCGGAATAGTCTCTGATATATTCAGCGATTTTAACGCTGGTCTCATCACGCTGATTTACCCTCAACTCGACATGACTACATCCATTGATATTGATGTCACCTCTGTGCCCGAACCATCTACACTTCTTCTCCTTGGCAGTGGACTTATAGGGCTTGGGCTTATAAAAAGAAGGTTTAAGAGATAACATCTACATTACAATAAGTTTTTCTAAATGAGAGGATTTCGGCATGAAAAAAGTATCTATGTTACTGATGGCTGTCGCAATGGTTCTTGGCTTTACCGTTACGTCCCACGCCGTCCTTATTAACAACCTTGATGGTACCATTACTCAGGTACGCAATGACGCAACATACGGTGATGGAAAGACCGTTATGTGGCTTCAAGACACAACGTTAAGCGGTCAGGTAAACTGGCATGATGCTATTTCATGGGTCGATTCGCTCAATGCGAGTAACTATCTTGGTTATAGTGACTGGGAGCTGCCAAGTAATTATGTGTGGGATACTACAGGTGAACCCACAATTTCCCCCTGTACCGTTTGTTTTCGAAGCGATTATGGCTACATGCATTACATTGAGCTTGAAAATCCAAAACCAATAACTGAACTGGCTTTACTGACGGGAATAAGTCATCCAGATGGTGTTGTGAATAGTGGCCCCTTTATTAACCTAAATAACGATAATTACTACTGGACTCAGAATACCTGGTCGGTAGATATACAGGCATGGGCCTGTAGAAGTGGGAGTTGTAATGATCAGTCCAAGGTTACTACACAGAATTTTTAT
>JADFVP010000151.1 GCA_015222595.1 Pseudomonadota bacterium | reverse complement strand
TAGACATCACTCAACTATTTACCCAGCCTCAACTGCCGTCCATCGTGAAGTAACAGAGCCGCTCCACCACAGCGCCGCCCTCTATATGGCTCTTTACGATCTCGTCTACATCTTCCACTTTAACACAAGCGTACCAGACACCGTCGGGGTAGATTATAACCCCCGGAGAGTTCTCGCCCACAACGTCTGTCTCTCTACAGAGCTTGAGGCAGCCGGTTCTAGATACGCGTACACCGCCGGCCTTGGCGAACGCTCCCTCTTTTATACGGCGCTTGAACTCGCCAAGTATCGCCGTGCCCCCGCGTGCAGCGCATCTGTCGGAGAAGCAGACGAATACATGGAACTTGTACGGCTTGATCCTCATTTTCAAAATCCACAACAAAAAAAGTTATCGGCAACTACTCCTCTGCTGCCTGAGCGCCAGTTACCTGTTCTGACCAGTCACCTGTTCTAAACAGATAAACAACAGCAAGGCAACAGGCCGATCGGGCGGAGTCTGCCGAACAGAAAAATCTTCTAACATCGGGCGCAACAAATCAAGTCTTTTCTGCCATATTCAAGGTCATAGCAGGTAAATACCGCCCTCCGGGCCGGTTGACATGAACCATACCCTCTGTTATCTTCACTCTACCCGCTCTACAGTCGCTCCGCTACCGTTACTTTACCAGTTAAGATAATTAATAGACTGAAGAGAAGAGACTGAAGCAGAGATTTTTTTTAGAGAAGATATTTTTAGAGAAGGCACTTTCACAGGATATTTTTTTCGAACCTGGAATTTAGAATGAAGAAGAGCGAGAGCAAAAAAAACGGAGCGGATTCATCGCTTGAGTACAGAGGCAAGCGCGCTGCCAATCTGGTTCTTCAGCACATGCCCGCGCGCCTGACCCTTGTCCGCAAGGTGACTCCGGCCCTCTTAGACGCCACAGCGCCGCCTTCTTCTGAAACGCCCGAAAAGATGCTCATCTCGGGAGATAACCTCGCGATCCTTTCAAGCCTGATCGAGAGCAAAAACTCCGGCACGCTTCTAAACGGAGACTCCACGCCCGGGGCTCGTCTTGTCTACATCGACCCGCCCTTCTCTTCGCTCCAGACGTACAAGACCAAAAAGGCGCAGAAGGCGTACGAAGACCACCTTTCTGGCGCGCAGTATCTGGAGTTCCTGAGAACTCGCCTCATACTCATAAGAGAACTCATGGCAGACAACGGCTCCATCTACGTCCACTTAGACTGGAAGATGGCGCACCACATAAAAGTTGTTATGGACGAACTCTTCGGCGCCGAAAACTTTCTAAACGACATAATCTGGCACTATGGAGGCCGCGGGGCAAAGGCCGTCTCAGGCCAATTCTCCAGAAACCACGACATCATACTGCTCTACCGAAAGAAGAAGCACATCTTCAACCGGCTCTATACCACGCGTGCAGTAGAGGGGCGCACCGTGCAGCGCGACGAAGAGGGACGCCCCTTCAAGACCGCGCCTCGGGGCGACTACACCGACGCCTCCATAGAGAAACTGAGAGCAGAAGGACGCATCCACACCACAAAGACCGGCAACATACGGATAAAGTACTTTCTCGACGAGACCGCCGGGGGCGTTGTAGACCGCAAGCTCGTCGGCGACGTCTGGGACGACATTCCAGACGCCATGCACATGGCAAAGGCCGAAAAGTCCGGCTACCCGACACAAAAACCAGAGGCGTTGCTCCGTCGGATAATAGAGGCCTCGACCAATCCCGGAGACCTCGTGATAGACGCATTCGCAGGTTCGGGCACTACGCTCGTAGCTGCCGAGAAGCTTGGGCGCGCCTGGATAGGCATCGACTCCTCTCCTGTCGCCATAGAGACCGCTGAGGTGCGCCTAAGAGACATAGCAGCCTCTAAAGGATATCGGGGCAAGGGCAAAAAAAGGTACGCCAGTGAGTGCAGCCAATACTCGCTCTACACGGCTAAATAGTTAAGCCGAAAAAGCGAGGGCAAGGGCCTCAACACTGCGGCCCTTGCCCTCGCTTCAAGTCTTCTTTACAAGTACTGCTCTTTGCAGCTACTTCTTTTATCTTGGCGTAAGGCCTACCGGGCCTGCCTGGTCGCCAAGCGCATTGGTCGTGTCTACTGTAGGCTCTACTACCTGCGGCGTCACTTCCGGAACAACCAGAGAAGTTATCGTGCCGTCATAAAGCTTAACTTCAAGAGCGGTTCTATCCCTCTTGCCGTGCCTGCCGTGCCTTCTACCTTCCCTTTTGTCGTAACGAGCCTTTATCTTAATCTTGTCGAAGGTGTAGCCGGTATCAATGCCGGTGTCGAAGCCCTTTATCTTTACCTTAACGTCTCCGTTGCTAAAGACAATCGGAGAGTCCAGCTCATTTACCGTGCCCTCAGAGCCGGTAACCGTGCACCCGGAAAGCGTTACGGTTGCGGTGTTCGACTTCGCTTTTATATCTATTGTGCCGTCCTCGTTCTCTATCTTTACCTTGTTGTGCCTATCTCTAAGAGCGGCAACCGTAACAGAGCAACTGATCTCTCCTCTGTACTCGACACCGCTACTCTTGAGCTTGCCGTTGCCACTGAGCGTCATCTCGGGCTGTGTCCACTCAACCCCGCGCTCGTTGACCTCTCCGGGGGTATTTAAAATATCAACCGCATGCGCGGAACCGACACCAACTACGAGAGTAAAGAGTGTTGCGGCTATTGACCTTTTTATGTTTTTCATCGGTCCAAACCCCTTTCAAGCCCGGTTAAGAGCCTCTCCAACCATACTATAAGTTTTGGCCAGCCTACTTGTCCCGGTCGGCCTTGATCTATTTTTTTATTGCGCCGGAGAGATCAATGCCTTCCTTGCACTCTCGCTCAACACTCTCGCTCAAATAGAGAGTGGCGCCACTACCCATGTTATAGCATCGTCATTTTTTGATGGCTGTGATTTGAGTTACACCGACAAGTTGCCAGGGTACTCTTCGGAGCCGTAATAGGCTGTATCTAATCACTATTTAGAGGATGACAAGAGGATAGAAAGAGGACGGTAGGCGAAAAAAAGGGGTTTGGGCCGCATATACGCGGCCCAAACCCCGGCTATCTCTTGAGGTAAGTTCTCTTTTTTGCTAACTACGGTTACGCCCCTACCTCTGGTGGCACCTGTTGCACGGTTGAGAGTCCACGTGCATGGTCCTTACAGTCGTACCCAAGTCCTTGTCCACAACCGTATAGGTCGCGCCCTGATACCTGCACTCGCCGCCTAAAGAGTTAGCCGGCATAGAGTGCTTGCCCTTTACCACGCGTTCGAGTTGAAGCTCGTAGGTGAAGTAGTCGTCCTCAAAAAAGATCCTGTCATTTGTCGGCCTGTGCATCATCATCTGAAAGAGCTGCCTCTCCTTCTTCGGTTTCTTTACCTCGGGCTTCACTTCCACCTGCTTAGTGCCGCACGAAGATAAAAAGAGCGGTATCAATAAAATCGTGCAGAGCAAGCCCACCTTAAACATACTGCCGGTTCCCTTTGCCATATTCACTCTCCTCCTCTGCCTTATGAGCCTAATATCGAAGCGTTCATCACGCTTGCTGCCAACAACCGCCAAACTACACTTGCCCATTGCATTATACTGAGTTACAATCGTAAAAATTCCACTTCCAGCATTCACTACAGAAAGGGCTTCCATGCCGAGAGATTTCAGAAAAGAATTTGCCCGCGGGCCGCTGCTCTTCGACGGCGCAACCGGCACCATGCTTCAAAGACTCGGACTTAAACCCGGCGGCTGCCCCGACGAACTGAACCTGTCGGAACCTGAACTTGTAAGCAAAGTCCACCGCGCCTTCATAGAGGCCGGGGCCGATATAGTCACTACCAATACATTCGGCGCAACGAGGATAAAACTTAAAGAGTACGGCTTAGAAGACAAGACGGTAGAGATAAACCGCACCAGCGCAGAACTCGCCCGCAAGGCGATTGGCGACTCCGGCTTCGTTGCCGGAGACATGGGCCCAAGCGGTCTTTTCATAGAGCCCGTTGGCAACCTCACCTTCGACGACTGCCTCGCCAACTACACAGAACAGGCCCAAGCGCTCAAAGAGGGCGGGGCAGACCTCATCGTAATCGAGACGATGATGGATATAAAAGAGATGAAGGCCGCGATTATTGGGGCCAAGTCTACGGGGCTTCCTGTCGTGGCCACTATGACCTTCGACGAAACTATGCGGAGCGTCTTGGGAACCCCGCCGGAATCTTTCGCCATAATGGCGACCTCTTTAGGCGCGGACGCCATCGGGGCCAACTGCTCGCTCGGCATAGAGGGCATACTAACGGCAATAGAGGCTATGGCGGAGGTGACGGACATTCCCTTTATCGCACAGCCGAACGCGGGGCTTCCTATTATGCAGGGAACTAAGACTATCTTTCCGGCGACGCCTGAGGAGATGGCCTCGTACGTACCGCGTCTCGCTAGTGCCGGAGTACGGATTCTTGGCGGCTGCTGCGGCACTGGAGCCGAGCACATTGAGGCTATGGGCCGCGCCTTTAAGGCGATAACGCCTGTAACGCGCACCCCGCACGGCCATACCGCTTTAGCGTCTAGAACCTCCTTTCAGCTCTTTGGAGCCGGACGCGCGCCTATAATAATCGGCGAGCGCATAAACCCGACGGGCAGAAAGAAGCTAACGGCTGAGATAAAAGAGGGCAAGACCACCACCATAAGAAAAGAGGCGAGAGCGCAGGCCGGAGTCGGCGCCCATACGCTCGACGTTAATATCGGCGTGCCCGGCACAGACGAAATCTCTTCGATGACGCGCGCGGTCTTCTCTGTTAACGACAACTGCTCGCTGCCCATCGTCATAGACTCTTCGCTAGACGGAGCAATCGAGGCAGGACTAAAGGCTTGTGACGGCAAGCCAATGATAAATTCTATAAGTGCAGAGAAGAAGAAGCTCGACGCTATTATCCCTGTAGCCAAACAGTACGGCGGCGCGCTCTTAGGGCTAGCGCTAGACGACACCGGGATACCCGAAACGGCAGAGGGAAGGTTGAAGGCCGCAGAGAAGATACTAGAGCGCATGTTGGCCGCAGGCCTCAGGCGCGAAGACCTCATAATCGACTGCCTCGCAATGACGGTAAGCGCACAACCGAACGGAGCGGTAGAGACTCTAAAAGCTATACGGCTGATAAAGAAGCACCTTGGGCTTCCGACCGTCTTGGGGGTCTCCAACATCAGCTTCGGCCTCCCGATGCGCGGGCTCATCAACTCCAACTTTCTCGCAATGGCCATAGAGGCGGGCCTCGACTGCGCGATCATCAACCCAATGAACACTGCTATGATGGACGCCTACTACGCCGCCACCGTGCTCGGCGCGCGCGACGTACGCGCCGAAGGGTACATTCGGTACGCGGAGCGCAAAGCAGCTGAAAGCGGCCACCAAACGGCAGAACTGATCTCTTCAGGCACACCGGCGTCGTTAGAAGCGAAACGGGTAATCGAGGGCGTGCGCGACAAGCTCAAGTACGCGATAATCGACGGCGACGAAGAGCACATAGTCGGGTTCGTGGAAGAGGCTTTGGCAGAAGGGCTCAACCCTATCGCGGTAAGCAACGAGGGGCTTATTCCGGGCCTCGAAGAGGTCGGCAAACTCTTTGCGGCCAACAAGTACTTTCTCCCGCAGGTCATGCTCTCGGCAGACACAATGAAGAAGGCCTTTGCGCGCCTGAAGATCGAGATGAAGGGCGACACCGGCCCGTCGGCAGGTAAAGTGCTGCTGGCAACGGTTGAGGGGGATATTCACGACATAGGCAAGAACATCGTGGCGACGCTTTTGGAGAACCACGCCTTTGAAGTGATCGATCTTGGCAAGAACGTACCGACGGAGAAGATACTCGACGAAGCCGTAAAGCACGACGTGGATATAGTCGGCCTCTCGGCCCTGATGACCACGACCGTTATGGAAATGGATAACGTTATCAAGAAGTTGGAAGAGCGCGGCATAGACGCCATGACGATAGTCGGCGGGGCGGTCGTAACCGAAGAGTTCTCGGAAAAGATCCATGCCGACGAGTACGGCGGAGACGCGCTCGGTGCGGTCGATAAGATAAAACGGCTGGTTGCGCTGCGAAGAGAAAAGAAGTAGCGCCCGGTTAGAGCGTCACCTTTGCACCCTCTTTTTCGGTGCTCTTCTTTGCCGACTTCTTTACTGTTTTCTTCTTACTCTTAGCTGCTGCTGTTTTGGTACTTTTCGCAGTCTTTCCGGTGGTTTTAGCGGCTGCTCTAGCGGCCTTCTTTGCCGACGAGCGCGCCTCCATTACCCTTTCGGCCTCAAGCCAATGCTCCTCATCCTTGCCCTGCGCCCAGCCGCTCTTTTCGTACAGTTCGTACGCAAGTTCAGCAATCTCTCTATCCTGTAGTTTCCCCATATTTTACCATCCCTTATGCATGCTAAAGTTGAGCGTGGACACCTTGCCCTGTAGACGCGGACACCCTGTAGATACCGAAGCGCAATGTGATCTTTATAATAGAATATCGCGCTGCCAAAAATTGTCAAAAACCGTCACAAGTGGCACTGATATAGTGACGAAAGAGCGGTAAAAGCGACGACTTTGGAGAATAAAGCGAGACCCACGGACGACATAGCACGCATTTCAAAGACCAAACCGACCCCGTGCACGACCCTATCGGTTCTTGGGCGTCTTCTTAGTCGTCCGACCCGGTTTACCGGCTTTTACTTTAGACGTCCCGCCGGAGTAGCCGTTGGTTATCGGCATGCGCCGGTCCTTGCCGAGCGCGCGCGGGGTGATCTTTACCCCCGGCGGAGCCTGCCTTCTTTTGTACTCGCTAAGGTCCACCATCCTGATTATGCGCTTGACCACTTTAGGGTCGAAACCGAGCGCGGCAATCTCCTCTACGCTTCTGTCCTGCTCGACATACGCCTTCAGTATCGGATCCAAGACCTCGTACGGCGGGAGCGTATCCGAATCTGCCTGGTCCGCTCTCAGCTCCGCACTCGGCGGACGCGTAATGATACGAGTCGGTATCAGCTTTCTTTTCGCTCTTCTGTTTATCCACTCGGAGAGTTCGTAGACCAGCAGCTTCGGCAAGTCTTTTATAACCGCGAAGCCGCCAGCCATGTCGCCGTAGAGGGTAGCGTACCCGACGCTCATCTCGCTCTTGTTTCCGGTCGTCAGCACCAACCAATTGAACTTGTTGCTGAGCGCCATAATTATATTGCCCCGTATGCGGGCCTGAAGGTTCTCTTCGGTCGCGTCCGGCTTCCGGCCCTTTAGCATCGGCCCGAGCATTTCAAGGTAATCGCTGAAGGTCTTCTCAATAGAACTCTCTATGTACTCTACACCCAAGTTCGCTGCGAGCTTTTTAGCGTCCACGTAGCTCGCGCGCGCCGTGTACCTGCTCGGCATAAAGAGCACGGTAATGTTTTCCGGCCCCAGCGCCTCTGTGGCTATTGCCGCCACGATGGCCGAGTCTATGCCGCCGGACAGGCCTATTACCACGCGCGCAAAGCCGTTCTTTCTGACATAATCTCGCGTGCCCAAGACTAGCGCGGAGTAGACCTCTTCATGAAGGCCGAGCCGCTTCGGGGGTTTTGCTCCAGCCTTCTTTCTGCTTCCAACACTCTTATTACTCTTTCCCTTTATTGTTATCTCGCGAACCTTGCACAGCCCGGTGCTCTGCGCTGCGCTAAGGACTGCAGGCGCGTGCAGGCGCGCCAAGAGCGCAGACTCGAAGCTAAGCTCCTCTACTACTATCTCCTCAACAAAAGCCGCACCGCGTCTTACGACCTTGCCGCTGCTATTGAAAATAAGACTCCTGCCGTCGAAGACCAGCTCGTCCTGACCGCCTACGGTATTTACGTACGCAACGGCAACTCTGTTATCTAGAGCGCGCGTTGCGAGTATCTCTTCTCGAAGCGCCTCTTTGCCGATATGGTACGGCGAGGCGTTGAGGTTGACTATGAGGTCTGCGCCATGGGCGGCCTGAGAGCGGAGCGGGCCGTCGGGGCTCCAGAGATCTTCGCAGATACCTATGCCGACCGTAACGCCGTCAATGGTTAC
>JADFVP010000028.1 GCA_015222595.1 Pseudomonadota bacterium | reverse complement strand
GACGGCCTTTCGGGCAATGTAGAGGTGGTTGTCTTCTCCGACCTATACGCCAAGACCTCTGAGCTTATTACCAGCGACAGACCCGTAATGGTGGTCGGCAGAACGGACAAGGACGAGCGCGAGTGCAAGCTAATAGCAACCGACATTGTGCCGCTTGAGGAAGCCTCGAAGCTGAAGAAGAAGGTCAAGGTGCGCTCAGCGCAGATATTCCTCGACTCCGAGGCCCTTGACAAGAACGGTCTTCAGGAGTTAAAAGGTATACTGGAAGAGAATCCGGGAAACAGCCCGGTCTTTATAAAAATTATTTATCCCGACGACAGGGTCTTTACGTTGAGCACGACCGAAGAGCTGAAGATAACGACCCACGGTGAATCCGTAGAACTGATAGAAAACTTTTCTGCCGTTACAGAGGTGAGGGTAGTTTAAATGTGGAGTAAGAGATGATAAACAGGCACTGGCTCGATTTCGAGAAACCTGTAATCGACATAGAGAAAAGAATTGAGGAGCTGAAGAGCTATCCGTCGGACGAACCGGACGCTCACGAGGCCGAACTGCTGAAGTTAGAGAAGAAGGCCGGCACGGTCTTGAAAGACCTCTACTCTAAACTTACCCCGTGGCAGGTGACGAAGGTTGCCCGCCACCCGGCGCGGCCCTACACGCTCGACTACGTCCGCCACATCTTCGACGACTTCATAGAGCTGCACGGAGACAGGTGCTACAAAGACGACAAGGCCCTTGTCGGGGGTCTCGCTACCTTAAACGGTGAAGCGGTTGTCGTTATCGGTCAGCAGAAGGGGCGCAAGGCAAAAGAGATGGGTTTTAGGAACTGGGGCATGCCGAACCCCGAAGGCTACCGCAAGGCTGTTCGCCTGATGGAGCTTGCCGAGCGTTTCAACCGTCCGATACTTACTTTCATAGACACCCCCGGAGCTTATCCCGGCGTCGGGGCCGAAGAGCGCGGGCAGAGCGAGGCGATAGCCGAGTCCCTCATGAAGATGAGTACGCTCAAGGTTCCCATTATAGCCACGGTCATAGGCGAGGGCGGCAGCGGCGGCGCGCTAGCCATAGGTGTTGCAGACAAGGTGCTGATGATGCAGTTCTCGACCTATTCGGTTATCTCGCCCGAAGGCTGCGCTGCAATTCTCTGGAAGGACGGCACAAAGGCCGATCTGGCTGCCAAGGCGCTCAAGATAAACGCCGAGGCGCTCAAAAGCATGGGCATTATCGACAAGATAATTAAAGAGCCCGTGGGAGGCGCGCACAGAACACCGGAGACGGCTTATAAGAACCTTAAGGCCGAACTCGTTGCATCGTTAAAGAAACTGAAGGCGCTCCCTACCGAAGAACTCCTTGCCGCCCGTTACAAGAAGTTCCGCGATATAGGCGCCTACGTCGAAGGCAAATAGCCCTTACAGGCGTTTTATAAGAATTTTCTTCACACCTATTGATGGTTTCGAGCGGCCCCAGACTGGGCCGCTCTTTTTTCCCTTGCACTACCATCCGTCCGGACACTTTCTTTCCCTGCAAAACTAAATACTTATTGATTTTTTCGCCCTTTTGTCTTACCATACCTGAATGCTCGACGATATGCGAAAAAAGATAGATGAGGTCGATCTTGCTATCCTGAAGCTCTTGAACGAGCGCACGGGATACGTGCTCGAAATCGGCAAACAGAAGGCGAAGGACAACACGCCCTTCTACCGGCCTGAGCGCGAGCGCGAGATCTTCGAACGGCTAGAGGCCAACAACAGCGGGCCTTTCCCGGCCTCTGCAATAAAGATAGTCTTCAGAGAGATCATGAGCGCGTCGCTGTCGCTAGAAAAGCCGCTCAAGATCGCTTTCTTAGGCCCCGTTGCGACCTTTACGCATCAGGCCTCTTTGCAGCACTTTGGCCTCTCAGGAAAATTTATTCCTAAGCGCAACATCGCAGAGGTCTTCGAAGATGTGGAGAAGGGCAGAGCCAACTTCGGAGTGGTCCCGATAGAAAACTCGACCGAGGGTGTTGTAACGCACACGCTCGATATGTTCGTGAAGAGCGAGCTGAAGATATCTGCAGAGCTGATGCTCGAAGTCTCTCTTTGCCTGATGAACAAGACCGGCAAGATTGAAGATATAGTAAGGATCTGTTCGCACCCCAACCCTCTTGCGCAGTGCAAGGGCTGGCTGAAGAACAACCTGCCCGATGCTGTACTGCACGACGTGTCGAGTACGGCTCTGGCCGCGAAGATGGCCGAAGAGGAGACGGACGTCGCAGCAGTTGCGAGCGCGGCGGCGGCCAATCTTTATAATCTCAGAATTATTGAACAGGGGATAGAGGACACCCAGAGCAACTTTACGCGCTTTCTTATCATAAGTAGAAACGAGAGCGCGGAGACCGGCAACGACAAGACTTCGTTAGTGTTCGCTATAAAAGACTCGCCGGGTGCGCTCTTCAAGATGCTCGGCCCCTTTGCGGATCGCGGACTGAACCTTACGAAGATAGAGTCGAGGCCGACGAAAGCCAAGGCGTGGGAGTACCTCTTCTTCGTAGATCTCGACGGTCACATCTCTAACGAGAACGTAAAGAAAGCGGTTGAAGAGCTGGCCCCGGTCTGTTCGTTCTTAAAGGTCCTCGGCTCGTACCCGAAGTCGCCCCGGTAGTTTTATATCAGTAGCGCAGGGGTTGGTGCGGTTTAATAGAAAACACTCTTTTTTGAAAATATATTTGATAGACGGATTTGAAAATGGGCTCGGAAGTGAAGAACAGAGATGAGGGGAGCGTAGTTGCACAGCTGTCCTCCAAGATAGCGGTAACCGACGGCATAGAGTCTTTAGTGCCGTACCCTCCGGGCAAGCCAATAGAGGAGCTTGAGCGCGAACTAGGTATTACTGGTTCTATAAAACTCGCGTCCAACGAGAATCCTTTGGGGCCGTCGAAGAAGGCGGTTGCTGGCATAAGCGCAGCGCTCAACACGCTCCACAGGTATCCGGACGGCTCTAACT
>JADFVP010000150.1 GCA_015222595.1 Pseudomonadota bacterium | reverse complement strand
GCGCAATGTACCGCATAAAGAATAAAGACCGCGACGGCGTAGCCGAGGCCTAGTTCCTCCCCCCTGCAAAGCAGAAAGATGAACCCTTTGAAGAAGACAGCACTCACAATCCTGGCCATTTCTCTTGCCACCATACTTACCGGCTGCACGACGGTAGAGACACATTCGCGGGGCCGCCGCATACAGAGCGACTCCGTAATGCAGATCAAGCCCGGAGTGACGACAAAAGACTCTGCAGTCGATCTCTTCGGAAACCCTACGGAGATAACCCACGCCGACGGCGTAGATACCTTTATCTACAAATATGAAGAGGAGAAGACCCCGATCTACTTCGGCGGCCTCGTGCAGATGGAGTCGCAAAGGAGAACCTATTCAAAGAGCCTCGAACTGACCATAAAGGACGGTATCGTTTACTCGTACCGATTCGTAAGAGATACTGACGTTGAGCCAGAAGATCAGAGTCCGTTGACCATAAAGACCGACTAGACAGAGTTTTCGAGAACACTCTGCCAATAGAATAGAACAGCATAAAAAAAGACCGGTAAAGGCGTACTGCCTTACCGGTCTTTTGTCGTCTAACTAATTTATAGAAGAGCGAAGAGCTACTCTTTGGTTTCTGTCTTAGGCTTTGCTTCTGTCTTAGGCTTTGCTTCCGCCTTTGGCTTCGCTTCTGCTTTCGGCTTAGCCTCTGCTTTAGGCTTCGCCTCCGCCTTTGGCTTTGCTTCTATTTCCGCCTTTGGCTTTGCTTCTATTTCAGCCTTTGGCTTGACCTCTATTTCTGCTTTTGGCTTGGCCTCCGCCTTAGGCTTTGCAGCGGTCTTCGGCTTTGCATCCGGAGCGGCCTTCTTAACTGCTACCTTCTTGGCAGGCTTCTTCTTTGCCTTCTTGACCTTATCCTCTACAAGCTCGATGATAGCCATCGGCGCGCAGTCACCGTCTCTGAAGCCGTTCTTCATTATACGGGTATAGCCGCCTGGTCTCTCTGTGTAGCGCGGCGCCACCTCTGCGAAGAGCTTGGTAACGGCGCTCTTGCTTCTCATAAAGGCCATGGCTCTGCGGCGCGAAGCCACGGTGCCGGACTTACCTAACGTTATCATCTTCTCGACATAGCTTCTTAGAACCTTCGCCTTAGGCGTCGTGGTCTTGATTCTACCCTCGACTATAAGGTCGTTGGTCATGTTGGCGAGCATGCATCTTAGGTGTCCGCCCTGCCTGGAGAAGTTCTTTTTGTCTCTATTGTGTCTCATAAGAAGGTACCTTTAAGCGGATTCTTTTTCGTTGTGATGCATCTCGTCGAGGTCGGTGCGTGCCGGAAAACCGTCGAGGCCCATACCGAAGTCGAGGCTCATGCCGCGAAGAATCTCTTTTATCTCGTTTAGCGATTTACGACCAAAGTTCTTCGTCCTGAGCATTTCGCCCTCGGTCTTCTGAACCATCTCGCCTATATATTTTATATCCGCGTTCTTCAAACAGTTTGCCGACCTAACCGAAAGCTCTAGTTCGTCTACGGTCTTGTAGAGGTTCTCATTGAACTTCGGCGCGCCGTCTTCAACCTCTTCAACAGGCTCGACCTCTTCCTCCTCTTCGAAGGTAATAAAGACGCTGACCTGGTCTTTGAGTATCTTTGCGGCTATGGCAACTGCGCCCTGGGGGTCTATCGCCCCATTGGTCCAGACCTCAAGCGTTAATTTGTCGTAGTCAGTGGTCTGGCCTACCCTGGCGTTCGTTACGTTGAA
Source organism: Pseudomonadota bacterium (assembly GCA_015222595.1). Classification (GTDB taxonomy): domain Bacteria; phylum Desulfobacterota; class GWC2-55-46; order GWC2-55-46; family JADFVP01; genus JADFVP01. The sequence continues at coordinate 2,752 of JADFVP010000150.1, read as the reverse complement.
GTTTACCCTGGTTACCGGCTGGAAGATAGCGTCTATAGGTATCATCCCCACGACCGAATCTGCCTCAACGCTCCGCTCGGCAGGGGCATAGCCCTTACCCGAGCCTATCGTCAGTTCGCAACTGAACTCCGCACCCTTTGTTACGGTAACTAGGGGAAGTTCCGGATTGAAGACCTCGGTGTCGGCGTCGCAGACGATGTCTCCGGCCGTAAGATGCTCTTTGCCGTTGGATTTCAGTACGAGCGTCTTTGCTTCGTCGCCCTCCATCCTCAGCTTTACCTGCTTTAGATTCAGAATAATATCCGACACGTCCTCTTTGACGCCGGAGATGGTGGAGAACTCATGAAGTACGTTGTCGAACTTAACCGCCGTAATTGCCGCACCCTGAAGCGAAGAGAGAAGTACGCGTCTTAGCGAGTTGCCAAGAGTAAGAGCAAATCCCCTCTCAAGCGGCTCGGCGACAAACTTGCCATAGGTATCAGTAAGCGTCTTCTGATCGACCTCCAGCTTCTTCGGTTTAATAAGATCCCGCCAGTTTCTCTGCATTGTGCCCCCGCACTGTTTATAATAATTCTTCTATTCTACTTGGAATAGAGTTCAACGATAAGCTGCTCGTTCATCGGCATCGTCACATCATCTCTCTTCGGATCCCTGAGGATAGTGCCCTTAAGAGCCTCTTTGTCTATAGAGAGCCATTCAGGTACTCCGCGCCGTTCGACAGTCTTAAGGTTCTCCAGTAACGCCGGATGCTTGCTTCTCTTTTCCGAGACCTCGATAACATCGTTCGACTTGACCTGGTAAGAGCAGATGTTGACCTTTCTGCCGTTAACCTTGAACGCGCCGTGTGTGACCATTATGCGTGCTTCGCGCCTGTTGCCGGCAAAGCCGAGCCTGTAGGTAACGTTGTCGAGCCTGCGCTCTAAGAGCGAGATCAGGTTGTCACCCGTAATGCCCTTGATCCTCTCGGCACGCTTGTAGGTGTTCTTGAACTGAGACTCCATGAGGCCGTAAGCCCTCTTGACCTTCTGCTTCTCTCTAAGCTGTATAGAGTACTCAGAGGCCTTGGAGCGCGACTGTCCGTGCTGACCCGGGCCGTAGCCGCGACGGTCGAACGAACACTTGTCCGTATAGCACCTGTCGGACTTAAAGAAGAGCTTCATTCCCTCTCTTCTACATATTTTGCAGGCAGAACCTATATATCTAGCCAACTTCTCCTCCTTAACTTACCGGTATACCTTTGTGAATAATAAAATCTCGAATCAGACCCGGCGCCTCTTGGGCGGCCTGCAGCCGTTATGCGGCAGCGGTGTTACGTCGCGTATCAGGCTTATGCTGAAGCCTGCTGCCTGAAGCGCCCGGAGGGCTGCCTCTCTGCCGGAACCCGGACCGTTTATGTAGACGTCTATCGTCTTCATGCCCATGTCCATCGCCTTGCGTGCAACCGCTTCGCCAGCGACCTGCGCGGCAAACGGCGTGCCCTTGCGCGAACCCTTAAAGCCGTTAGCGCCGCAACTAGACCAGGCAACCACGTTGCCCGAAGGGTCTGCTATGGTGATCATGGTGTTATTAAAGGTCGATTTGATATGGGCAACACCCCTGGCTACCAACCTTTTCTCTTTCTTTTTGCCTTTAACCTTCGCCATCTATTCCTCCTGAAACACCAAAAAAACTGTATTTTACCGGACTGGCAAACCTTGCCGTCCGCGTTTACATACCCTGTCGCGCAGATAGCGGACAAGAATTGTGTAGTATAACATACTTAAGTAGAGTATTAGGCTTTTTTTCCTGAGACAGCGCCCTTCTTCGGCCCTTTTCTGGTACGCGCGTTTGTGCTTGTGCGCTGACCGCGAACCGGCAGGTTCTTTCTGTGCCTGATGCCCCTGTAAGCTCCCATGTCCACGAGCATCTTTATATGGAGCGAGACCTCTTTTCTGAGATCACCCTCGACCGTAAAGTCGGAGTCTATGACCTTTCTAAGAGACGCTACCTGAGACTCGGTAAGGTCCTGAGTCCTGAGCTCTGGAGCAACAGCCGCCTCCGTGACTATCTTCGTGGCCGAAACGCGTCCGATTCCGAAGATCCTCGTAAGGGCTATATCTATTCTTTTATTCTTGGGTAGATCGACACCCGCTATTCTTGCCACTGAAAAAACCTCCTTATGCCACTTACCTGTCAAGCTCTGTTTATCACGCTGTACGGAGAGGAGCTGCTCCCCAGAGCATCTTAGCGCAACTTGAGACCGGATAGATACTCCTCATCCGGTACTCTCTATCAACTCTTCGACGCTTGGTGATCAAGCACCGTTACTAAAGTCCATTGTCAAGAAGAGTTAGTACGGATTAACCCTGTCTCTGCTTGTGCTTCGGATTTTCGCAGACCACTCTAAGCACACCACGGCGCTTGACGATCTTGCACTTGTCACACATCTTTTTTACCGAGCTTCTTACCTTCATAATCTCACCATTATACTGCTAATAAAAAGGATTTAAGATTGATCTATATAGTAACTTCCGGCTATTGACTCCGCCGGTTTCTGCTCATAATATGGCGTCTGTAGCAAGACAGCCCCATGAATTGACACCTGCATAGGTCTGTCTCTAAAAATTCCGTTCGGCAAGGCAAGCCCACAAAATCGGCCCATGCTGTCCCACAATACAGCTCCGGGGAAAAACAGGCCCAGGTTACTTGGCTCTGTAGGTAATACGGCCTCTGGTGAGGTCGTAGGGCGAAAGCTCTACGGTTACCTTGTCGC
>JADFVP010000149.1 GCA_015222595.1 Pseudomonadota bacterium | reverse complement strand
TATTGCAGTAAATATGTAGACCAATACTACGTACTGTTAAGGGAGACGGACCAAATGGCAGAAATAAAGGCCTTTAAAGGGCTCATATACGACAGCGAGAAGATCGGGGACCTCCATTCCGTAATGGCCCCGCCGTACGATGTTATTTCGGCAAAGTTTCAGGACGAACTCTACGATCGCCACCCGAACAACGTTATACGCCTTATTCTAGCCAAGACCGGCGCTGATACCGACGACGACAACCGTTACACGCATGCCGCAGCCGATCTCGAAGAGTGGCTCGAAAACGGCGTGCTCAAGACGGACGGCAAAGACGCTATCTATTATTACACGCAGACCTACACGACGCGCGAGGGCGCAGTGCTTACCCGCAAGGGCTTTATGTCGCTTGTGCGCGTAGAGGAGTTCGGCGAAGGCAGGATTCATGCCCACGAGCAGACGCTTTCTGGCCCCAAGGCCGACAGACTCAAGCTGATGAACGCCTGCAAGGCCAACTTCTCCTCCATCTTCTCGCTCTATACCGAGCCTGAAATGACGATAAACGGCCTTCTGGACAAGGTCGCGGCAGCCTCGGAGCCGATGATAGACGTCTTAGACGACGCAGGCATCGCCAACCGCGTCTGGAGAGTCGACGACCCGGCAGTAATAGACGCAGTGGCAGAGGTAATGGCTAAAAAGACCCTCTTTATAGCCGACGGACACCACCGCTACGAAACTTCCATGAACTACAAGAGCCAGATGACCGAGGCCAACCCGTCCCACACCGGAGACGAGCCGTACAACTACGTTATGATGTATTTTTCCAACATGGACGACGAGGGTATGACCATCGGCCCGACCCACAGAGTAGTTCACTCTCTTGCCGAAGCCGACGCAGACGCTCTTTTAACGGAGTGCGCCAAGTACTTCGACGTTGAAGAGTTCGCCTTTACCGCCGACTCTTCTGTTGAAGTCAGAAAAAGCTTTGTAGAGGCGCTCAAAAAGAGCGGCGAGGGGAGTACCTCCATCGGCATTTCGGCTACCGCCAAGAGCGCCTACTACCTCCTGAAACTCAAAACGGACGAGACCATGGACTCGGTCTTCGGAGACTCTATCCCGGAAGTCTTCAAGTCCCTCGACGTAACCGTGCTCCACGCCCTTATTCTCAACAAGATTCTCGGCATCACGCAGGAAGCGCAGTCCAAGCAGACCAATATTAAGTACGTAAAGAGCTACGACGAGGCCTTCGACGCCTTCGACGGCACCGAGAACCAGTTCGTCTTCTTCTTGAACGCCACGCTTATAGAGCAGGTAAAGTCGGTTGCAGAGGCCGGGCACGTTATGCCGCAGAAATCGACCTTCTTCTACCCGAAACTCTTAACCGGCCTCGTTATGAACCTGCATGCCTTCAACGCAGAGGGCAGTAAAAAGGCATCCGTTTAGTCTTATGTATAGGTCTGTCTCTAGAGAAGCAGCCTGAAGGAAGGTAATATGAGTACTGCAGCACTCTCTACAATAGATACTCCCGGACTTGTTAACGTCAATGTCGACGAGACAGTGGAGATGCTCGGAACCTGTCTGCTTGTGCAGAAGCGCGATGGGCACAGGCTGACGACCGACGCTCTGCTGCTCTCGGACTTTGCCGCAGAGACGCTTGCAGTTTCTCTGCCCTGCGCCGTGCCTTCTTCCACTGCCATCACCACTTCCACCGCCACACCAGTCTCCTCAGCCTCCCCTGACTCTGAAGACAACAGAGGCGAGTTCACGCTTGAGCCAGAGGCCGAGACCAGAGGGTATGTAGAGGCCCCTGTGGTAGACATAGGCACAGGAAATGGAGCAATAGGTATTATGCTCGCCCGTCGTACACTACTTGGCAACATAGTAGGGGTTGAGCTTCAGTCCGAGCTTGCAGAGCTCGCGGAGAGAAACGTCGGGGCCAACAAGTTAAAAGAACGTATATCTATAATGGGGTGTGATTACAGGGAGTTACCGCTAAAGTTTAAGGCAGGTTCTTGTGCTTTGGTCATCTCTAACCCGCCATATATAAAGGCCGGTTCCGGCAGGCCAGCAGAGAACGAGTCGCGCCGCGTGGCCCGTAGTGAGGTTTACGGAACTTTAGCCAACCTTGTAGGGGTCACAAGTTATCTGATAGGGGACAGGGGCCGTGCCTGCTTTATCTACCCGGTTATTCGCTACGGCGAGATGCTCGACGAACTGAAAAGAGCCGAACTGAAGGTCAGGCGTATTCGCTTCATACACACCACCCCGGAAGGCGATGCTGTTCGTTTTCTTATAGAGATTGGCAGAACCGGCAACCACGTCACCGAAGACCCAATCTTCCTCTGACCGTTCGGCCCTTTTACTGGGTACAATCCAGTCATTTGAATCTTAGCAGTCTGCCGGGGCACTTGCGTGGTTTTTATTTGGTACTATCGAGCTTATTGAATCATTCTAGCCTGCCGGGCCAATAGTGGCCCTTGCGGGCTTTTTACT
>JADFVP010000148.1 GCA_015222595.1 Pseudomonadota bacterium | reverse complement strand
CTACTATATTGCCGTCTATATCTCCAACCGTATGGTTGCCGGCCTTGGTGCCGTGAGCGTTATGGCAGTCGGCGCATTCAGCATGCCTGTTGGCTCCGAGGTTCGCCCCGCTCTCCCTTACCGGGTCGCCGACGATTGTACGCGAGGGCACGTGGGAGCCGAGAGTCGCCTTTACGTTATGCTTGTACATACGGCTGAAGACAGGCTCCATATCGAGTGCGGCAACGTTGCCGTTATGGCAATTGAGGCATGTCCACTCTTCCGCGTCAACGCTCTGCGTGGTCGGATTGGTTCCCTTTAAAAGAGGCGTGCCCGAAGAGCCGGTATGCGAACGGTGGCATGCAAGACAGCTCTGCAGAGCAGTAGTGTCGTCGCTTAAGTCCGGGGTCGCGCCAAGATCTTCATGAAACGGGTTCTCTCCGACGCCGTTCCAGGTTGCGAGCGAAGTAGAGTGGACAGACGGCATGGTAGACCAGTACCTGAGGTCGTGACAGGTGGTGCAGATAGCGCCGTTGTCGAGCGGCTCGACCATGAACTTCGGATAGGCGGTTCCGTGCGGGTCGTGGCAACTGCGGCACTGCACCTGACCGCTGCTGTCGAGCTTAACGGTCGCCGGCAGGGTCGCAGAGTCTCTAATCTCCGAGTTCGACGGGTACGAAAGCGCATAGTCGAACGATATGGGGTGATCGTCGCTGAGGTCGGTGCCAATATACGAGGTCGATACGGCTGTCAGCTTGCCGGAGGTAACACCCGGACCAGTAACGGTAAGGCCGCCAGAGACCGACCTGCCCGGAAGGTTGAGCATGGAGCCGAGCGCTATGGTGCCGTCATGGCACGAGAGGCAGAGCTTTGAAGAGCCGGTCGGTTGTCCGAGCGTTGCAACTACCGTCTGGCTGGCATAAAGATCATAGGTGGCCGACGAGGCCTCCCTGTTCCACATCGGAATAGCGGGATTGGAGTTGTGCGGGGTGTGGCAGAAGACGCATATCTGACTGTTCTGGGTGGTCTTTACATCAGCCGTTGAGAGAGAGCCGAAGTTGTGCTTGGTGCCGGCCACAGAGCCATCTGCGCTTGGAACCGCAACCGCAAGCATAAGAACCCCTAACGCCGCCAGAGAGACTCTCCGAAACAGCACCGGCAGATGATTGAAGCCGCTACCGGACTCAGTACCTACCCTATTGCGACTCTTCGATCTGTTATCCATAGCTGTACACCCTGCCTTGCCTGCCTTGTCTGCATTAATTGATACGTAATAATAGAGTACCGGAGCCCCCGTACCTTCCGAGGACTACATTATCTTTTCACCTTCACCAAGATGCTCGAATATCTGAACCCTTCTGTTGTAAGAGTCTGCGACGTAGATGTAGCCTCCGGAGTCTATATGGAGCCCGGAGGGCATCCAAAAGGCGCCGCGCGCATTGCCGACGCTGCCGAAGTTGAGCATGTAGTTGCCTTCCCTATCGAAGATCTGCACCGTATCGAAGAGAGCGTCTGCCAGATAGATATTGCCGTCGTGATCCACGGCAATACCCTTGGGCCTGCCAAAGTCACCGGAGCCGTCGCCCTGGGTGCCGAAGCGCGAAATGAAGCGGCCATTTCTGTCGAAGATCTGGATCTTATAGTTCATGGTGTCCACTACATAGACGTCGGACCTGTCGTCGAGGAAGATGTCCACAGGGAAGCTGAACTTGCCCTCCGTGTCGCCGCGCTCGCCAAAGGTCTTGACCCCTTTTCCATCGAGGCCGGACATCCTGACATTATGCTCCCCGGTATCGACAACGTAGAGCCGCCCTGCGGGCTTGTCTATAGCAAGGCCCGTGGGCTTGGTGCCCGCATTGAAGCCGCGAATGTACTTGCCTTTGGAGTTGAAGACATAGATCATAGCCGCAATGGAGTCGGTCAGGTAGATATTATCGTCCGCGTCTACGGCCACGCCTATTATAGAGACGAAGCCCGTATCCCCCGCGCTCTCTATGTGGCTGTACTTCTTCTGTTTGACATCATAAATATGAAGACGCTTAAGGGCGGTGTCGGCAACGAGAACCCTGCCGTCGGAGTCGACCGTAAGCCCGTACGGCTTTATCATGTTATTGGCAGCGGAGCCAAAGAGAACGTCGGCAAGCCTTCTGAAGAAGCCGGTTCCGGCGCCTATATCTTTAGGAGTTGCAATGGTCTTGGAGTAGCTTATACGCGGAGGCGCGGGAGGTGAAGGCCAGATAAGCGCCTTTTGCGAACTCAGATCTTCGGCATCTGCGCCTCCACCGCCGGACGTGGAGCACGATGTAAGCGTAACGCCGAATACAATGAGCAGGAGTACGGTAAGGAGGCTGACGCCCACACGCCCCCCGGACGCCAGAGAGCAAAAACCCTTTGCGCTCCCATGCGCTCTTTTACCGGCGCTCATTTCTCTACTTTGCTCCATAGTCCTCGACGTGCTCCCGGATATAGATAGAATTAATGGTTCACTGGCGCAGCCGCAACATGCACGACCATCTTACCGCATTACTTCCTGTGGCAGTACTGGCAGATCTCAAGCCCCTCGGAACGAAGCCTGCGTACCGAGTCTGCGCCCCAGTCGCCCCTGCCCTTGATAACGCCCTTTTCATGAGGGTTGTGGCAGGTCGAACACGTTACCTTGCCCGTGCCCGGATCTAGCGGCAATGAGGTGTAGACCTCTTTCAGGGCCAGTTGCCTGTTCAAAGCAATGGTCTTGGTAGGCTCTACTAGGTGATCTTCCGCAAAGATGTAGCTCATGGCGCCGCCTACCGTATCCTTGGTGGCCGGATGCTTCTTTACCGTATGGCACTTAAAGCAGAGATTCTTGAACTCACCCTCTACGCGAAGCTCAACCTCTTCCGTCTGCCTCTCGACAGTAAGGTCCGGCACGCTCTTGTGACAGATGAGACAGACACCCCGGAGGATCTCGCCCTCGTCGTTAATCTGTTCATGGGGGTTTACCAACGTCTTTAACGCCAGTGTTCTGGAGTACGGCAAATTTTTCTTCCCGCCTGTAGCTGACTTCTCTTTTGCGCTCATACTACCGACGGCCAGCGCCAGAAAGAGAACAACCAGAAGAGGTATCGCGGATCTTAAAATTAGCTTGCGCATTATTCGAATGGCCCTTTTTGATAAAGAGTGGAGCCTTGAACGACGGCTCAGATAGATGCGGCCTTAAAAACTACCCGGAGTAAAAAATCCTCTTGATATAAACGGTCCTAAAAAAACAGCCCGGCTGAGAGCCCCCTCGGGCCGACAGGCTTTAAGGCGCAAAGGCGTAGACGCTGCCGTCCTTAGAGCCGATAAAGACCTTGCCGTCGGAGACTGCGGCAGAGGAGTGCACGCCGGCCCCTGTCTTGTACTTCCATAAAACATCCCCGAAGGTCGAGTCGAGCGCATAGAAGTAGCCGTCTTCGCAGCCGACATAGATTATACTGCCCGACGTTACCACCGGAGTGGAGTTTATCGTAGCCGGAAGCTTAAAGACCGAGATATCCTCTCCCGTGCTCTTGTTCAGCACAACTATCTTTCCGCTCCTGAGCGCCTGGTACAACCGGCCGCGACTTACTACCGGAGAGGAGTAAGGCAGATCTGTGCCGAAAGATTTTCTCCATCTAACCTTACCGCTTTCCATCTCCATAGCAAAGAGCTTACGCTCGTAATTCGAGACGAAGAGCATGCCTCCGTTTATCGCAGGGGTCGCATAGATGGCGGAACTGAGCTTTTTGCTCCAATTTCTGGCTCCGCTCTTTATGCTCGTCGAGTAGATGCGCCCGCTCTTGTCGGCAACGACTATCGAGCCGTCGGCGAAGACAGGAGAGGCGTACACGCCGCTGTAGTGGACGGTACCGCGAACCTTGCGCCGCCACTTTCTCTTGCCGGTCTCGGCCTCTATCGCATAGAAGTACCCATCGCTGGCAGAGATGTAGACCCTGCCCTCTTCAACAAGCGGCGAGGTGAAGATCTCGGCCTTGGCGTCGTAGCGCCACTTCTCTTCTCCTGTCTCGGTATCGAGCGCATAGAGTATGCCGTCCTTGGCGCCGAAGTAGACAGCACCGTCAACGGCTGCCGGGGTGGAGAGTATCTCGCCGCCGGCCTCGAAGCTCCAGAGCTTGGCTCCGGTATCGGCATCGAGCGCATAGAGCTTCTTGTCGAACGACCCTATGAAGAGCTTGCCGTCTTCAACTATAGGAGAGGAGTAGATCGGCCCGTCGGTAGCAAAAGACCATTTAAGTTCAAGCGGGGGCCTTGGCGCGTTACGCGCATAAGAGGTGCGGCCACTGTCCTTCATGTACATGGGCCAGTCGGCGCTAACGGTGCCGGATGAAGCGAATGTAACGAGCACGGCAGCCGCAGAGGCGATTGCCACGGAGGCAACGGTGCGCCGGAATCTACCAAACCTGTCTTTAGCGGTTATCATTATAGCTTGAACCTCGAAATCTCTTTCTGCGCCCTCTTTCTTTCAGACGCAAGGTTGTCGAGTATTCTCTTAAGGTCGCTCCCTGAAGAAGCCGTGCCTTTTTGAGTCAGACTCAACTCATTAAAACTTCTCTCCATGGCCGCCGCAGAATCTATTACAACGCGGAAACCGTCTTCAAAGCAACCGGCCATGCCGTTAAAAGACTCCGGCAGCCCGGAAGGTGCGCTGCCAGGGGAAACACGCTCGGCAAACTTACCGGCGCCTACCTTTGCAACAGAGCCCCTCAGCCCGGCCATCGGTGCTTCGACACGCTTTAACAGAATGCGGCCTATCAAGGCTGCAACAACGACTATAACAGGCACGGTTGCAACAGTCAACTTCCAGAGTATCGGTATGGCAATCTCCGAGGTTGTCCGCACCTTTATATGAATTTTATATAACTCTGCCGTTAGCTCTCTGTCAATCAAAAAATAGACAAGCAGCATATTGAGAACAATGCCGACAAAGACCGCCAGAGCGAAACCGACGACAAAGCGCGACTGCATCTTTTTATTTACAAAGAAGTGGCGCCTTCTGAACCTTGGAAAAGTTTGCTCTGCCATGAAGCCCTGACCTTCCGTTGACCTGGCACTTGCCAACAGGCAAGTAGATAGTAATATATCGTTATTAAAAGCCTATTAACACCGTATTAAATGGCGCTCAGCCATATTGTACTCTTAAGCCGCCGTACAGGCTCGCCAAAAAGGGCCGTTACTTGACGTGGCAACCGAGACAGAGCGCGCTGCCTTCGTTGCTCATGCTCAGTTCCTGATCCACATGCGAGTACGGGTTGTGGCACGTTCCGCACCCGACAACGCCCGCAAAGAGCTTTATCCCGGGGGGCAGTTCATTTACGCCCCGGAGAGCCCCCATGTACTTGCGCTTCATCTCAAAATAGTTCATGCCTATCGGGTGGCTAAGCCCTATGGCCTGAATATTGTGCATCATACCGGTGTCGGAGGTTATGGCCTTATTGCCCGAGAGCGAGTCGACCCCGAACTCTCCGTCGTGGCAGGCGAGACATCTTATAGACAGGTCGTCGAGAACCGTGCCAAACTCACCTATGTTAATCCCGCTTTCGAGCGTAGAGCCTATATGCGCCGAGCCGATAGAGACCTTATGAAGCTCCGCCTCTATGTCGCTGTGGCACATAATACAGAATCCCTCGCCAATTGCGTTTACCCTCAAGCGGTACATTCCATAACCCTGCTGATGAGCCGGATGGCACGTAACGCATGTTACCCTACCCTGCCAGTCGAGGGGAAAGTTCGACGGCACAACGGCATTGACCGGCACCATATCGACCGGGTGCGAAAACTCTCTGGCGCTTTCGTGGCAGTCGAGGCAGAGTTCGCTCTCGTCGGCAAGCAGCGTTCCGGGCCCGTCGCCCGGAGCAGGCTCAACCAAGTGGCAGTCGAGGCAGATACCGTCGAAGTTATGGTAATTCGTCCACTGAGAAAAGACGTGTCCGGCAAAGAGCGCAAACCCGGCAAAGAGCATGAATATGATGACCTTGACCTTGACCACTACGGTTCTACTCTTTCAGAGTGACGCTGGAGCCGACTCTCTTCAGGTTATCTATCGACTTACCGAGATCCGCAAGCCGCTCCCGGATCCCCTCGGAACTCTTGCCACCGGCCTCTGCATCCAAAAGAACAACAAGCCTGGACTCTGCCTCTTCAATATCGGACAAAGCCTCGCCCGCGCTTCTAACGGTATGGCTTACGGAGCGGACCATAGAGTTTATCTCGTCGGCGACCGCGACAAACTGGTCTCCGCCCCTGAGCGACGCGTCATGTGTCAGGTCTCTTTTACCAATAGTGTCGAAGGCCCTTTTCAGGCGCACGGCAGGGCCTGCCATCTTGTGGGAGAAGAAGAGCGCAATTACGCCTATGGCCACCGTAACTACCGCAAGAATAAAGACTGAGTAGAAGGAGGCGAACATCAGGGAGAAGATATTTACCTTAAGATCGTAGATATGGTAGATAGCCGAACGATAGGTGCCGCCAAGGTTCTTGGACGTGGCAAAGAAGATGAAGAGCGTAAGGGCCAACATGCCGGCTATGGTAAGCAGGCAGAGCTTGAGCCCGAACTTTAGCTTAAAATCTTTTTCGACTAATACGGTTTCGCTCATGCGCAGCACCTTTGGGGTAAAAGCGGTCGTAACGTAACGGCAAAGGCCGAAAAAAGCGGCAAACCCCGGTCAAGACGGAACCCGGCACAGAGCAAGAGCAGTTAACCACTTATTCGATCGGTAGAAGATCATGGAAAAACCGGTAAAAGAGATAAAACAGGATAGAATCCGGTATCTCTACTATATCGCCGATAAAGGCACTTTCTTTACCCTTTTATAGCCCCTTTTTTACCTTGACAAGCGAGCACTGCACTTACTATAGTATAGAATGCTGGTGACGGGGCTAAAGTCTTTTTAATAATGACCGATGCTATAACAGTAGGCGCCCCTGTCAGGTTGAAAAAGAGAGCCCTTCAGCGGGGCCAGGAAAAAAGAGCCGAATAACATACGGCGGCGTACCCAAGTGGTTAAGGGAGCAGTCTGCAAAACTGCCATTCAGCGGTTCGAATCCGCTCGCCGCCTCCAGAATAAAAGAACCCGCTCTGAATCTTATATAAGATTCAGAGCGGGTTCTTTACGTTGCCTTCTATTTTGATAAAAATATTGTGAAGGGGCTCTTCTCTATCCGCTCGACCGATATAAAGAGACGACAGGCGATAAAAGCAGCTCCTGTGCCCTACTCTTCTTCAATCTCCCTCTTTGTGACCCTTCTTGCAACCCCGGTCTCTACCGCCGCATCTACCACTGCGGTTGCCACAAGGGGCGGCACTCTGGCGTCAAAGACACTGGGTATTATATACTCTTCCGAAAGCTCGTCGTCGGTTATTACCTCGGCAATGGCGCGAGCGGCCGCGAGCTTCATGTCGCGATTTATCTCACTGGCGTTCACCACCAGCAGCCCCTTGAAGAAGCCGGGAAAGCAGAGCACGTTGTTGACCTGGTTCTGATAGTCTGACCTTCCGGTGGCCATTACCCTCACATGCGGCTCGGCTATGGCCGGGTCTATCTCCGGGTCCGGGTTCGAGAGCGCAAAGACTATGGCGTCGGAGGCCATCTTTTTTACTCCCTCTTCGTCCAATATGTTCGGCGCCGAGACCCCTATGAAGATATCCGCCCCCTCTATCACCGTCTCTAGCTGGCCACTGACCTTATCAGGGTTGATGATTTCAGCCAGCGAGACCTTCTCCTTGTTCATATTCTCGGTTCTGCCCTTGTAGAGCGCCCCGGCGGAGTCCACCCCTATTATGTTCTTAGCCCCGGCGTGGGCCAGAAGCCTCGCGCATGCTACGCCTGCGGCGCCGAGCCCGGAGATAACTATCTTCACATCCTCTATCTTTTTATCGACCACCTTCAGCGAGTTTATTATGCCCGCCATAACAACGACCGCAGTACCGTGCTGATCGTCGTGAAAGACCGGGATGTCGAGACGCCGGGCCAGCTCGCGCTCTATGTGAAAGCAGCGCGGGGCGGAAATATCTTCGAGATTTATACCCCCGAAGACAGGGGCTATTCTCACAACAGTGTCTATAATCTCTTCGGAATCCTTGGTATCGAGGCAGATCGGAAAGGCGTTGACGCCGCCGAACTTCTTGAATAGCATCGACTTGCCCTCCATGACCGGCAACGAGGCCTCAGGGCCGATGTCTCCGAGACCGAGCACTGCGGAGCCGTCTGTAACTATCGCTATGGTATTCTTCTTTATCGTCAGGTTGTAGGCCTTGGCCTTGTCTTCTGCAATTTCAAGACAGACGCGCGCAACGCCCGGAGTGTAAGCCATGGAGAGGTCGTCACGAGTGTTGAGTGCGCGCTTCGACTCAATGGTAATCTTTCCGCCCAGATGTATAAGAAAGGTTCTGTCCGAAACACTCAGAACCTCAAGGCCGTCGATCACCTTAAGCTCTTCGACAATTTCGTGGCTGTGCGCCACGTTGCCTGCGTTTACCGTATAGTCCCGCGTAACATCGTTCTTCTTTGCCGAGACAATATCTATGGCGCCGATGTCTCCGCCAGACTCACCAATAACAGAGGTTATCTGCCCGACCATGCCGGGCCTGTTCTCTGACTTTATTCTTACAGTAAAACTGTAGCTCGAACTCGGTGTATCCATTTTGGTCCCCCGCCTATTATCATAGTTGCCTACAGAGAGTCGGTAAGAAGGTTCTGTCTCGCACGCCTTTTAACTCTGCTGACTATACCAACTCAGCTCCGCGCAAGGAAGTCTTATTATTGTTACATCGGTGTAAGACCGTCAAACTGAACCGGCCCCTTTTATAGATAGCGGGTTTGAACAGAAACCCGGGCCGGTTGAAGCACATACTCGGTAGAGTAAAAATAACGGTGCTCTGCTTGACAAACCAAAAAACGTGCCTGATACTTTATACAGAATATACTTTTGTGGCTATGTTTAGAGTAAAAATATGAACTGATAAATAGAGGGGAACCCTTAATGATAAATCTGACAGAGAGTGCGGCACAGCAGATAGAGAAAGTACGAAACGATACAAATGCAGCAGAACAGGCCCTGCGCGTCGATGTAGTTGACGGCGGATGCTCCGGCCACCAGTACAAGCTCGGCTTCGACTCCGAGCACGACGGAGACGAAAGGTTTGAGTCGCACGGCGTAGCTTTACTGGTAAACAAGGTTTCAGCCGAGATCCTGGACGGAGTGGAGATAGATTACGTCGAGAACCTCGAAGGCTCGACCTTTACCTTCAGCAACCCTAAGGCAACCGGCGGCTGCGGCTGCGGAAAGAGCTTTAGCGTATAGAGTTTAAGTCACAGCAGAGCAAGCAGTTCGGGGGTACGGGCCTAACGGCCCGCACCCCCGAACTGTATTCAGAGTAAGTTTTTTCCGAAAAGACCGGCCCGGCCCAGGCCTAAACTTTGGACAGAAATTTAACGGCCATCCACGACAGCAACTCTGCGCCGACCTTCAGCGCCTCTTCATCTATGTCGAACGTAGAGTTGTGCAGGTGCGAGGTTATGCCCTTGTCCCTGTTTCCGGTGCCGAGCCTCAAAAGCGTACCCGGCACCTTCTCGGCAAAGTACGCGAAGTCCTCTGCGCCCATCAACGCCTCGGCAAGCTCTATAACGTTGTTGGCCCCAAGAAGATCGCGCGCAGCGTCTGCCGCAAAGGCATCTACCTTCTTGGAGTTCACGACAGGCGGCGTACCGAAGCTGTACTCAAGCTCGTACCCCCCGCCCATGCCCTCGGTAACGCCCTTTATAGTCTCCTCCACAAGCGCATGTATCTTCTTTCTCGCCCCCGGATCTAACGCGCGAACCGTGCCCTCCATCTCAACCTCGTCGGCGATTATATTGGGAGCCATGCCGCCGTTGATTGTCCCTATCGATATAACTCCGTGATGGAGCGGATTCGTACGCCGGCTGACTATGTGGTGTATGGCGTTGACCACCAGTGACGAAAGCAGCACGGCATCCACGCACTGGTGCGGCCTTGAAGCATGGCCGCTCTTGCCCTTTACGACTATACGAAACTTGTCGCTCGACGCGCTCATTATTCCGGGCTTGTGCGCTATGGTTCCGACCTCCATTTCCGGAAAACAGTGCAGGGCCACTATTGCCGAAGGTACGGGGTCTTCGAGCGCACCCTCCTCTATCATAAACTTTGCGCCGGTAATTGAGCGCTCCTCTGAGGGCTGAAATATCAGTTTTATCGAACCCGACAGCCGCTCTCTTAACGAGCCGAGCACTATTGCCGCACCGAGCAGCATGGTCGTATGGGCGTCGTGACCACAGGCATGCATAACACCCTTGACCTTAGAGGCGTACTCTACCTCCTTCTTGTCCTGGATCGGCAGCGCGTCCATATCGGCCCTGAAGGCGATAGTGCGCCCCGGGCGCGCGCCCTTAATAACACCCACAACGCCAAAGCCGCCGACCCCGCTCTGAACCTCAATGTCGTTGTCTTCGAGCACTCCGGCTACAAAGGCCGAGGTCTTCTCCTCTTCCCCCGACAACTCAGGGTGCGAGTGGATATCGCGCCTGAACTTGACCAGACGGTCGTAGATGCCGGCTACTGCGGCTTTTATCTCATCTATCTTGATTTCATTCATACCTAATCTCATTCATAGCTACACTCATTCATAGCTGCGCTTGTTCATAAAAAAACCCGTAAAAGACTCACGCGCTGGTTACCCGCAGTGGACGGCTCCGCCCCTGCGGTTATCTCCTGCCCCGTCCATACCACCGGGGCCGAGAAGCACGGTATGGACCCCGCCGAAGTACATGTGCTTTGTGCTCCACCTGTTAACCTCAACACCGCTCGCCTCTATCCTGTCTAGCGCCTCTCCCGCCACACCGGTCTCGACCTGAAAAACCCCATCGTCGTAATGGGTGCGAGAGAGATTAACGGCCTCTTCTACAGGAAGGTTGAAATCCATTATGTTCAGTATGACCTGAAAGATAGCGTCGCGTATCCGTTTGGATCCGCCGCTGCCTAGAGCCACCTCGGGCTCCGTGCCACCCATGACTATCGTCGGAGACATCATCGAACTCATCCTGACGCCTGCAGGCGTTACGTGAAAGCCGTGCGGGTTGAGGTCGTCCTCGCCGCACATGCTGTTCATCATTATGCCCGTTCCGGGGATCATATAGCCGCAGCCTATGCCGGTAGAGGTGGTGACCGTCGCGGCATTGCCGTCACAATCGAGTACGCTTATCTGCGTGGTGTTGCCAGAGCCGGGGCCTTTCGAAGTACCAACAGGTGCAAGCTCGCCTTCCGTACCGCCGGCCTCCCATGCGTCTATTATGGCCCTGTACCTTGCAACCATAGCGTCGGAAAGAAACTCCGAGGCAATATTTTCGTCGTAGATACGCGAGTCGAACTCTTTTCTTCTGGCCACCGAAGTCGCCTTCATTACATGCTCTAAGAGCCTCAGGTGTTCGTACCCGTTATGAGCCATGCCAGAGAGATCGAAGCCTTCGATAAGCCTCAAGGCAAAAGCGATGAGCGTACCCCCAGACGAAGGCGGCGGGTTGGTGAAGACGGTGCGCCCACGGTAGTTCAGCTTGAGCGGAGTTCGCTCGATGACCCTGTACTCCGAAATATCTTTTGCTGTCAGCAGGCCCCGCGTGCCGAAGCCTTCGAGCATTCTACGGGCTATGTCGCCTTCGTAAAATTTATGGAGCCCTTCTCTTGCAAGGTAGTCGAAGGTCTCGGCCATCGGTCTATTTACGAGCCTCTCCCCTTCTGTAAGCTCGCGCCCGGCAGGCGCATAGATCGCGCGTGCCTCTTCCGAGGCCGTTAAGACCGGTGCGAGTATGCCGTTGAAATTGGCCTGGCAGGAACTAAGCTCTATTCCGTCGCGCGCGTACTCAATGGCGGGAGCAAGCAGCTCCTTTAGCGGCAACGTACAGTGATTCTCGAAGACCGTTGCCATACCGGCTACGTTGCCCGGCATTGCTGCCGCGCCCTCGCCTATATGGAGTTCCTGAAACATGCCCCCGAAGTTCACATGGAGACCGTAAAAGTTCATCTCCTCATTTGCACCGGTGCGCCCTCTGCCCGGCACATCGGTAAAGAAATCATACAGCCGCGCACTCTTATCGCGCGCAGGGTAGGCGAGCATAAAGCCGCCGCCTGCCGCGCTGGTGAGCGCGCTCTCGGTAACAAAAGAGGCAAAGGTCGCCGCAACAACCGCGTCAAAGG
>JADFVP010000147.1 GCA_015222595.1 Pseudomonadota bacterium | reverse complement strand
TGTACCCCAAAGATATAGAGACCGGAATAGACTCTATTGCAGAGCTTTTACCAGAAGCGCGCATCTCCAGGCGCTCCATAGCCATGATGATCCTCTCTGGCGACATGACACTTGAGAAGTGGCTCAAGAGCAAGCTGGGCACAGAGGCACTGGACAAGATTGAGGCTATCAACACGGCTCTTGCCACCCAGTACTCGGAGCCGATAGGTTATCTCATAAACCGTATAAGGCTGACGGCTGCCGACAAGCTCTTGGCCAAAGTAACCACCAAGAAAGAGGCGTCTGGCTCAAAGATAGCCGGATTCCTCGGTACCTTCTCCATGCACCCGTTCTGGGGCATACCGCTCTTGCTCGTCGTGCTCTTCCTAATGTACCAGTTCGTGGGGGTCTTGGGCGCAGGCTACGCGGTAGACTTTGTAGAGAGCTATATTTTCGGCGAGTTCATCAACCCATGGTCCGCGCGCGTCGTAGAGTACGTCTTCCCATCGGGCCTTATTCACGACCTCATTGTAGGCCCGTACGGCATAATAACCATGGCGTTTACTTACGCCATCGCCATAGTAATGCCCATAGTCAGCTTCTTCTTTATCTTCTTCTCTATATTGGAAGACTCAGGGTATCTGCCGCGCCTGGCCATAATGGTAGACAAGATCTTTCGCCTGATGGGCCTTAACGGCAAGGCAGTACTGCCGATGGTCTTAGGCCTCGGGTGCGACACCATGGCCACAATGACCACGCGTATACTTGAGACCAAGAAAGAGCGCATAATAGTCACCCTGCTGCTGGCCCTCGGCGTACCGTGCTCCGCACAACTCGGCGTTATACTCGGCATGTTAAGCTCAATCTCTTTAATGGCGACCATTGTCTGGATGTTCTCCGTTATCTTCATAATCTTTATAGTAGGCTTTCTTTCATCTAAAATAGTTCCCGGAGACACCTCGGACTTTATTATGGAAGTCCCTCCGATGCGGATACCTCAGATGAAGAACGTGCTCTTAAAGACGGTCGTTCGTGTTGAGTGGTACCTGAAAGAGGCTCTGCCGCTCTTTGTGCTCGGTACGCTTGTGCTCTTTACGCTCGACAGAACCCATGCATTGGATGCCTTGCAGATGGTGACCGAGCCGCTTATAGTCGGTTTCTTAGGGCTTCCGATAGAGGCTACAGAGGCCTTTATAGTCGGCTTTCTAAGGCGCGACTACGGAGCCGCCGGACTGCTGTCGCTCCAACGTCAGGGCATGCTCGACGGCGTACAGTCCGTCGTCAGCCTCGTGACCATTACGCTCTTCGTGCCGTGTATTGCCAATATGTTCATCATCATCAAGGAGCGGGGCCTTGTTACTGCCATCATAATTACGGCCTTTATCTTTCCGTTCGCACTCTTTGCCGGCGGGGTATTGAACTTTATTTTAAGGGCTCTTGGCGCGACATTCTAAAATGATCTTTTAAATTATACACCGGGGGAAATATGGGACAGGACAGGGCGACAGACGAGGTTTTAGAGTTTATCTGGTCCGAGCGCGAGGCCGGCAGAAGCTCGGTAACGGCGCTGCTTGAGATAGAAGAGGTTAAAGAGGAGGCCGACAGAAGCACTCTGGACGCCATGAGCGCCGAAGGACTCATTACCGTTATGGGCGACGTTGTAACGCTTACCAATACGGGAGAGACCCTTGCAAGAGAGGCTATCAGACGGCATCGGCTTGCAGAGAGGCTGTTGACCGAGGTACTCGCCATGGACCCGGAGACGGTCGAGAAGAACGCATGCAGCTTCGAGCACACTCTGACCCCTGAAGTCGCCGAGAGTATCTGCACGCTCTTAGGCCATCCGCCGACCTGTCCGCACGGCCTCCCGATACCGAAGGGCAACTGCTGCATTGCGACCAAAAGCGAGATAACCCCGCTCGTCAACCCGCTAGACCAGCTTAAGGTCGGGGAGTCGGGCAGGATAATCTTTATAGTCTCCAAGCAGCATACGCGCCTCGATAAGCTTTCGACCTTAGGCATAGTGCCGGGAAGCACCGTACACGTCCACCAGAAACGGCCCGCCTTCGTGCTTCAGATAGAAGAGACGACGCTTGCGCTCGACGCCGATATAGTAAAAGAGATCTATGTAAAGAGGGTAGCGCAGTAGAGGGGCAATATTGTTTCTTAGCTTTTGTATGTAACGGGCTGTTATTTATAGCTTAGGCCTCGTTGCTTCTTCGCCCCCGTTGCTCTCTTGCTGCCGTTTATCTGCTCTTGCTCAGCTCTTGTCGCGCTTTAGCCGCAATCTATAGTAGAATTTATTTTTCCCTTTGTTCACTCTCTTTGTCCACTCTCTCTGTTCACTCCCCCTTTTTTATGCTATCTTAACAGGATGCATCACTCTAACTTCGTCCACCTGCATACCCATTCACAGTACTCACTTCTCGACGGCGCAATCCGCCCAGAGGCGCTGGTAAAGACCGCTCGCGAGATGAAGATGCCTGCCGTTGCTGTCACAGACCACGGCAACCTCTTTGGCGCAGTAGAGTTCTACGAACTCGCCATGAAGAATGGTGTAAAGCCGATTATCGGCTGCGAAGTTTACGTGGCCCCGGGCGCGCGCACCGACAAAACTCCGCAGAGCAGAACAAGCATACTCGACACCAACTCTTACCACCTGATACTTCTTGTAATGGACTCCACCGGCTACACCAATCTCTGCAAACTGATCTCTACCGCGTATATAGACGGCTTCTACTACAAGCCCCGCATAGATAAAGAGATTTTGCGCGAGCACAGCGAAGGTCTTATTGCGCTCAGTGCCTGTCTGCACGGCGAGGTGGCGTACAACTGGTCGCACGGGCTGAAGGACGAGGCCGAGCGCATAGCAGCCGAACATAAAGAGATCTTTCCCGACCGCCGCTTCTTTATAGAGCTTCAGCATAACGGTATGGAGGAGCAGGAGAGAGTAAACGGAGGGCTAATAGAAATAGCCAGAAAGCTCGACATTCCGCTCGTTGCCACCAACGACTGCCATTATCTAAAACGCGAAGACGCGCGAATTCACGACATACTTCTATGTATTCAGACTGGCACTACGGTTTCGGCAGAGAAAAGGATGCGTTTTGCGACCGACGAGTTCTACTTCAAGAGTCCGGAAGAGATGACGAAGGCTTTTGCCGATTGCCCCGAGGCGATAGAGAACACGATAGAGATAGCCGAGCGGTGCAACCTTGAGATGAAGCTCGACGCAACGCATATGCCGGAGTACCCGGCCCCGGAGGGCCAGACGCTCGACGACGTGATAGATGCGAAGTCCAAAGAGGGTCTTGAGGCCCGTCTTGAGGTGATGACAAAGCGCGGCACCGACATTGAGCCTCTTAAATGGAAATATTACGACCGGCTCGACAAGGAGTTGAAGGTCATAAAGGGAATGGGCTTTCCGGGCTACTTTTTAATAGTCGCCGACTTTATCGATTACGCGCGCAGTAAAGACATTCCCGTTGGTCCGGGCAGAGGGTCAGCAGCCGGATCTCTGGTGGCCTACTCGCTCGGCATAACGAACATAGACCCCATAGAGTATAACCTGCTCTTCGAGCGGTTTCTGAACCCCGACAGAATAAGCCTTCCCGATATAGATATCGATTTTTGCTACGAACAGCGCGAGGAGGTAATTAAGTACGTTACCGAACTCTACGGTCAAGAGAACGTAACGCAGATAATCACCTTCGGGCTTATGAGGGCAAGGGCGTGTTTGCGTGACGTCGGGCGCGTGCTCGACATGCCGTACGGAGACGTAGACCGCATAGCGAAGCTCGTTCCAGCGGAGCTCAATATTACAATAGAGAGCGCGCTCGAAAAGGAACCTAAGTTACAGAAGCTCGTTAAAGATGATGCTAAAGTAGCGGAACTGATAGAGGTGGCCCGCGCCTTGGAAGGCCTGCCGCGCCACGCCTCTACGCATGCCGCAGGTGTTGTTATCTCGAACCTGCCGTTGGTCGAGTATCTGCCGCTCTACATGGGCTCTAAAGAAAATATTGTAACTACACAGTTCCCGATGAAGGATGTCGAGAAGATCGGGCTCGTAAAGTTCGACTTCTTAGGCCTTAAGACGCTAACGGTAATAGACCGCGCGCTGAAGTACGTTAAGGCGAACAGAAAAGTAGAGATCGACCTCGATACGCTTCCGCTCGACGACACCGAGACCTATACACTCGTTGCCAAGGGCGAGACCGACGGAGTCTTTCAGCTTGAGAGTTCTGGCATGAAGGAGCTTTTAAGAAAGCTCAAACCCGAAGCCTTCGAGGACATGATAGCAGCGGTAGCGCTCTACCGTCCGGGCCCGCTGCAAAGCGGCATGGTCGACGACTTTATAAACCGCAAGCACAAGAGAGTTAAGGTCGTCTACGACCACGTTCTTCTAAAGACCATACTGGAGAACACCTACGGGGTCATGGTTTACCAGGAGCAGGTAATGGAGATAGCGCGCTCTCTGGCGCACTTCACCCCCGGAGACGCCGACGTGCTCAGAAAGGCGATGGGCAAGAAGAACCACGAAGAGATGCTCATACAGCGCAACAAGTTTATCGAGGGGTCCATCCGTAACGAGATACCGAAGCCGAAGGCCGAGAAGATCTTCGACCTCATGGCAAAGTTCGCGGGCTACGGTTTTAATAAATCCCACTCGGCGGCCTACGCTCTCATCGCCTACCACACGGCTTACCTGAAGGCGCACTACCCGGTAGAGTTCATGGCTGCGCTCTTAAGCTCGGACATGGACACCACGGACAACGTCGTAAAGTACATTAACGAGTGCCGCAACATCTCCATAGAGGTCAACCCGCCGGACATTAACGAGTCCGACAAGATGTTCTCGGTCTCCGGCGACTCTATACGCTTTGCGCTCGGCGCGATAAAGAACGTAGGCAGCGCGGCGATAGACTCTATTTTAGAGGTTCGAGAGGACGGCCCGTTCGAGTCGTTGGTAGATTTTCTTGTTCGTGTTGACTCGCGCAAGGTCAACAAGAAGGTCGTGGAGAGCCTTGTGAAGTGCGGCGCTTTCGATTTTACCGGCTGTGCCGGCACGAAGCGCGCAGGGCTTTTAGAGGTTCTTGTCGGCGAGATGGAGACTGCGCAGAAGATACAGCGCGACAAAGAAGAGGGGCAGGGCTCTATCTTCGATATGCTCGGAGACTCAGACGGACAGGCAGGCGCAGGCGCGGTAAGCGGCGGAGTAAAAGAGTTCTCTTACGCTGCGTCCACTGCTGAATGGACCGAGGCGGAGCTTTTGAGCGCCGAGAAGGAGACCTTGGGTTTCTACTTTTCGTCCCATCCGCTTCAGAGCCACATGGACACTTTAAAGAGTTACGCAACGTGCGCTATAGAAGAGTTGATGAGCATCGACCACGAGGTGACGGTCGCAGTCGGTGGCGTTATATCGACCTTTAAAGAGATCACCACAAAGAAGGGCGACCGCATGGCCTTCGTTACACTCGACGGCCTTTCGGGCAATGTAGAGGTGGTTGTCTTCTCCGACCTATACGCCAAGACCTCTGAGCTTATTACCAGCGACAGACC
>JADFVP010000027.1 GCA_015222595.1 Pseudomonadota bacterium | reverse complement strand
AGCTGGACAAAGGTTAGCATAAACGCGGCAACCCCTAAGACCTACGCCGCTATTCACAGAACTGACGAGCGCGACTTCGAGCGCGTAATAGAGAACATCACCGCAGCGGTAAAGTACCGTGACGAGCATAAGATAGATTCGACCATCGGCATGCAGATGATCCTTCTGCCTGAAAATCGCCACGAGGCTGTTGCGCTTGCTAAAATAGCGCGCGACATCGGTGCCAACTACCTTGTAATAAAATCGTACTCGCAGCATCTGAAATCGATAACGACCCAATATAAAGACTTTAGCTACGAAGATGAACTGGGTCTTAAAGCGGAACTCGACAAAATCTCTACCGACTCCTTCAGTGTGGTCTTCAGAGCCAACGCAATGAGCAAACTCTCGAAAGAGAAGAAGAGCGAGGGGCGCGGCTATGCCCGTTGCCTCGCACTCCCGTTCTGGAGCTACATAGACGCAGGCGGCGGGGTCTGGGGTTGCAGCGCGTACCTGAGCGATGAGCGTTTCCTCTTCGGCAATATAAACGAGAGCACCTTCGAAGAGATCTGGACAGGAGACAAGCGCAGGGAGTGTATGAAGTTCGTCGACGCCGAACTCGATGTCTCCGAGTGCCGCGCAAACTGCCGCATGGACGAGGTAAACCGCTACCTCTGGGAGCTTAAGAACCCGGCTTCCCACGTAAACTTTATATAGGTTTTTTTTATTATTATGACACTCGACACTACAGTACAGATAGAACTCTATACGTCCATGCTGAGAGTCCGGCTCCTTGAAGAGAAGGTAGTCGAGCTATACCCGGTGCAGGAGATGAAGTGCCCCGTGCACCTCTGTATCGGACAGGAGGCCATCGGCTCAGGAGTCGCCGCGCATCTTAAGAGCGACGACTACCTCTTTAGCAACCACCGTGGGCACGGCCACTACCTCGTTAAGGGCGGCGACATGCGCGCGCTCGTAGCCGAGTTCTACGGCAGAACCACCGGGTGCAGCAAGGGCAAGGGCGGCAGCATGCACGTAATAGACACATCGGTAGGAATGCTAGGCACCTCGGCCATAGTCGGCGGAGGTATCCCAATGGGAGTCGGCGCGGCCCTTGCGTCGAGCATACGCGGAGACGGTAAAATATCTGCGGTCTTCTTCGGCGACGGAGCCTTCGATGAAGGGGTCTTCTACGAATCGTACAACTTTGCGGCTCTAAAGAACCTGCCGGTTATCTTCGTCTGCGAGAACAACTTCTACGCCACCAACTCTACACAGAAGGCGCGCCATGCAGGAAGCCGCATAGCCGACTCGGCCGCCGGCTTCGACTCTAAAGGCATCTGCGTAGACGGCAACGATGTTGAAGCTGTCTACAACGCCGCTGCAGAGGCCGCAGAGCGCGCGCGCTCCGGCAAGGGGCCGACGCTCATTGAAGCGCTCACCTACCGGTGGAAAGGGCACGTCGGGCCGGGCACGGACTTTCAGGCCGGGTGCAGACCGGAGGCCGAACTGAACGCGTGGATGGAGAAGTGCCCTGTAAAGAGTTACAGAACCATACTTATCGAAACAGGAGTTATCGACGCAGCTAGAGACGAAGAGATACGAGATACGATTTCCAAAGAGATCGACGACGCTTTCGAGTTCGCAATATCGAGTCCGCTCCCGACTGAAGCGGACCTTATGACCGACCTCTTTTGTGAATAGACAGTTCTGTTAATAGATAGACGCAACTAAAAAGTAACAGACGGGATTTAGAACATGCCCTGGACCAAAGTATATAGCGACAGAAGCGAGTTCGACATCGCGGTGGAAAAGGACCCGTCACTGCGTGGCCTAACATACCGCGACGCCATCTTAGAGGCCTCCACTCAGCTCTTGGAGAGCGATAAAGAGTTCTTTATCATGGGCGAAGGGGTAGACGACCCCGGCGGCGTGTTCGGTACGACCAAGGGCCTTACCGAAAAGTTCGGCGCTGAGCGCGTAATGGATACGCCTTTGGCTGAAAACGGCATAACGGGCGTTGCCATGGGCGCGGCGTTAACAGGCATGCGCCCACTGCTCGTCCATATGCGCGTAGACTTTATGACCATCTCGCTCGACCAGATTGCGAACCACGCTGCAAAGTGGCGCTACATGTTCGGTGGCGCGATAAACGTGCCTCTTACCATACGCGCCATAGTCGGGCGCGGCTGGGGCTCGGCAGCGCAGCACTCCCAGAGCCTGCAAGCGATGTTCACTTCTGTTCCGGGCCTAAAGGTTGTTATGCCGGCCACCCCGTACGACGCCAAGGGGATGCTCATCTCTAGCATCTATGACGACAACCCGGTAATCTTCATCGAGAACAGAGGCCTCTACGAACAAGTAGGCCACGTGCCTGAGGAAATCTACAAAGTAGAACTTGGCAAAGGCATCGTAAGGCAAGAGGGCACGGACGTAACCGTAGTAGCCACCTCGCAGATGGTCTCCGAGGCGACAAAGGCTGCGCGCGCGCTCGTTGCAGACGGCATCTCTGCAGAAGTTATAGACATGAGAACGCTCGTGCCGATGGACAAGGAGATCGTCATAGAGTCTCTTAAAAAGACCGGACGGCTGGTAATTGCGGACAACGGAACGAAAGAGGGAGGCTACTCGGCAGAGGTCGCAGCTTTTGTCTCGGAAGAGGCCTTTGACCTGTTAAAAGCGCCGATACAAAGAGTTGCGCTACCGGGAGTACCGACCCCAGCGAGCCACGTGCTCGAAGCCGCGTACTACAAAGGCGCAGACGATATAGTATCGGCAGTAAAGCGAATAGCCGGTTAGAAAATACCTGCAAGGCATGAACAGAACTCTTTTCTGAGAACAGATAAGGTAACGTGGCTGATAAACCGTCCATATCGATAATCGTCCCCTGCTACAACGAGGCAGGCAATATAGAGGGTACGGTAGAGTCCATTAAGAGCGCGCTCGATTCCTCGGCCCGTTTCGGCGAGGCAGAAATTATTATCTTCAACGACCTTTCGACCGACTCTACCGGAGAGGTCATAGACTCGATAGCCGAGAAAGAGAAGTCCGTTCGAACGGTTCATAACGAACGGAATATGGGCTTTGGCTACAACTATACAGAGGGTGTGCGGCTGGCCAAGATGGAGTACATAATCATGGTGCCGGGCGACAACGAGATACCGTCCGAAGCAATCAGGCGCGTCTTTGTTCAAACAGGCAATGCAGACCTCGTAATACCGTACACGGCAAACACGCATGTAAGGCCGTTATCGAGAAGGTTCATCTCGCGCGCCTTTGTGATACTAATGAACACGCTCTTCGGCCTTCGACTCAAGTACTACAACGGCACCTGTGTTTTAAAGGCCAAAGAACTGAAACAACTCGAACTGAAGACGTGGGGCTTTGCTTATATGGCCTCAATTCTGGTACGCCTGATTCGTCAGAACGCTAGTTACGTCGAGGTCGGCATAGATATTTCACAGCGTGAGACCGGCGCCTCGCAGGCCTTCACGATGAAGAACATAGTAAGCGTCGTATCCGCCATAGTCGGCCTCTTTATTGAGGTACGCCTAACGGACCGGGCGCTCTACAGCAAGGTCGGCGCTGGGCAGAGCTAACAAGGAGCAAGAACCAGTTGTGAAGATCCTTTTCGTCTTAAAAGATGTCGAGTATATCGACCCCATGGGCATTATGCTGCTCTCGGCTCTGGCTAAAGAGCATGGGCATACAACCGCCATGGCCGTGCTCTCCGACGGCAAGCTCGCCGAGACCGTAAAGCGCGAGTCGCCGGACGTTGTCGCCTTTAGCGCAAAGACCGGCGAGCACAAGTACTACATCGCCGCCAACGACCTTATAAAGTCGCTTCTTCCTGAAGTGATAACGGTAATCGGCGGCCCGCACGCCACCTTCTTTCCAGACATAATAAAAGAGCACCCCTTCGACGCGCTCTGCATTGGCGAAGGAGACGACGCATGGCCCGAGCTTCTCTTGGCAATAGAGAAGAAAGAGCCGTTCGACTCGATACCTAATATCGTTACGAAGAAGAACTTCTCCGAGGACTCGACGAAGCTCATCCGTCCTCGCCGCCGCTCTCTGGACGACCTTCCGTTTCTAGACCGCGATCTCGTCTATTCGAGCACACGGCTAGTCCGTTTCCCTATGCGCTCTTTTATGGTAAGCAGAGGCTGCCCCTACAAGTGCACCTACTGCTTCAACCACCAGTACAACGCGCTCTACAAAGGCAAGGGGCCGGTGGTATCGCGCATGAGCGTAGACCGGGTCATCGCGGAGCTTAAAGAGCTTAAGTCGAAGTACGAAACGCAGTTCATAAAGTTCTACGACGATATTTTTCTCTACAAAGACGACGAATGGCTCGACGAGTTCTCGGAGCGTTTCCCGCGCGAGATCGGCGTGCCCTTCCACTGCCTTATGCGCGCAAACCTGCTTACGGAACCGATACTCATAAAACTGAAGAAAGCGGGGCTCGCCTCCATAAGTATGTCGATAGAGAGCGGTAACGAACGGGTGCGCAACGACATACTAAAGCGCGAGATGTCGCGCTCTACAATGACAGAGGCCTTTGCTCTCTGCGACAAGCACGACATACCGACATTCTCCAACACCATCTTCGCAATTCCGAGCACCGGCATCAAAGAGGACATAGAGTCGCTCGACCTCAATCTCGACTGTAAGGTCACGTTCGGGGAGTTTCCGCTCTTCTTTCCGTACCCCAAGACCGCGCTTGCAGAGTACGCGATAACCAACGGCTACTTCGACGGAGATTACGACTCGCTCCACATGAGCTACCAGTCACTCTCTCCACTCAAGATCTTTAGCGACAAAGAGAAACTGCAGCAACGCAACCTGTCGCTTTTGTCAACTCTATGCCTGCTTGTGCCCTCGCTCAGAAACATAACGGTGAACCACCTCATAAATCTTCCCTTTTCGGGCATCTACTTTGTGCTATACTTCTTCACCAAGGCGTATCTCATAAAGAGAAAGATCTACCCGATGAAGTTCTCTTTCATAAATACGCTCCGAGAGGCGTACGAAAGTTTTGTGCTGGAAAAGTTCAAGCACACCGAAGAGGTTTTAAATGATACGTCCAAGTAACACATCTATACCAGGAGAACGGTAGCATGAGACCGACTGAGCACGTGATACTCGGCTCTGCAGCCTCGGCGCTCCTCTACCCGGTGCTCGGCGCGCCCGAAGCAATTACTTTCTTTGCAGGCAGCGTCCTCGTCGATATCGATCATTATATCGATTACGTCTACCACAACCGCTTCACCGACTTCGGTATAAAAAAGATGTTCGCGTACCACGGTGCGATAGAAGGCCTCTTGCGCCGGCCAGATATGCTCAACGTTGAAATCTTTCATACATTAGAGTTTATGCTGCCGCTCTATGCGCTCTCGCACTACTTTGAGTCGAGCCTTCTCGGTGCGCTCTTCTTCGGCATACTCTTTCATATTGCGCTCGACATGATAAACCTTCTGAAGCGGGGCCTCTTCTTCAAAAGATGCAACTCGCTTACGGAGTACTTCATACGGCGAAAAGCTATGGCGGAGCGCGGACTCGTACCGCGCACGATCTATACGGATGCGCTCAAGATAATCAACGGCAGAACAAGTCCGGGGGTAAGATAGATGGCACGCGTAAAGGTTCTGATAATAAAGCTCGGCTACTCCGAAACCCTGGTTAACGAGATAAGCAGAACTACCAGCCTTGGAGACGTTCTTAGAAGCACGGTGCTCTTAAACCACTACAAAGACGCAGACGTAACGTGGCTTGTTGACGAAGCCGCCATACCGCTCTTAAAGGGCAATGAGCTGATAGACCGTATTTTGCCGTACGATCTTACTACCGTGCTTCAGTTACGCGCAGAGCGTTTCGACACTATCGTAAACCTCGAAAAGGTTGCCGGTATCTGCGCACTCTCCGACTCACTCTCAGGCTGGCGGAGATTCGGCTTCAGGTTCGACCCCGACTCGGGAGAGGCCCAGGCCTATGACGGCAGCGAGCATGTGCTCGACATCTGCCATAAACCTGAAGACAAGATTGCGAGCACAAAGTACTGGGAGGATATACTCTTTGAGATAGTTGGCTCCAAGTGGAATAAAGAACTTCCCGTGCTCGGCTACAAACCGACCTCGCCTATAAAGTTCGACATAGGCTTCAACCACAATGTCGGCGGCAAGTGGCCAATTAAGGCGTGGCCGCTTCCGTACTGGAATGAGCTGGAGGCGCTACTCGACTCCAAGTACTCTATCGCGTGGCAAGAAGGGCTCGACTCTATAGAGGAATACATCGAGTGGATAAACTCCTGCAAGCTACTCGTAACGAACGACTCGCTTGGCCTCCATATCGCCCATGCGCTCGGCAAGAAGGTAGTGGCCATGTTCGGCCCAACGGTCTCCAACGAGGTATTCATAAAGCACGGGGTAAAACTTCTACCGGACAAAGAGTATGACTGCCTGCCGTGCCTGAGCAATATCTGCATAAAAGAGAGACCTTGCATGTACGACATTCAACCGGAGACGGTAGCCGGTGAGATCAAAAAACTTCTACCATAATTTTTCATATTTACAAAAGATAAAACCTCGATAATGAAGAACAGATATGACACATAAAAAAATTATTATACCGAAGAGCCACAACTATATTGCCGCGTTCCTGACACTAGGCTGCAACCTTACATGCAGCTACTGCATAAACCACTTCGGCTCAACGGGGCCGGGCGCAAGGCTGCTCACCGGCGAAGAGTGGGTAACGGGGCTGAACCGTATAACCTCAAGAGCAGGCCTTCCGATCACGCTACAGGGCGGCGAGCCGACGATACATAAGGACTTTATCCATATCGTCAACAACTTAAAACCGGAGCTTGAGGTAGATCTGCTTACGAACCTTCAGTTCGATATAGACCGCTTCATGGCGGAAGTGTCGCCAGAGACAATAAAGCGCGACGCCCCGTATGCCTCCATCAGGGTAAGCTACCACCCTGAGGTTATGGAACTCGGCCCACTTAAAGAGAACGTCTTGAGACTTCAGAGAGCCGGTTACAGCATCGGTATATGGGGAGTCATGCACCCGTCTCAGGCCACCGAGGTTGAGCGCGCCCAGAAAGAGTGCATTGAGGCCGGAATAGATTTTAGGCAGAAAGAGTTCCTGGGAGAGTGTGACGGGAAGATGTACGGTACCTTCAGGTACGACGGTGCAATCGACATGAAAGAACGCAAGAGCGTAATGTGCAAGACAACGGAGCTTATAATCGGACCCGACGGCGGTATCTACCGCTGCCACTCAGACCTTTATGAAGGGCGCACTCCTGTTGGATCGATACTCGACCCGAACTTTCAGATAGAGGAGATCTACAGACCCTGCGACGATTTTGGCCACTGCAACCCGTGCGACATAAAGGTAAAGACCAACCGGTTGCAGGAGTACGGCCACACCTCTGTCGAGATAGAGTTTCCCGAGTAGCAGCCAAGCGCCGAACTTATCCGCCTGCTAATTACAAAAAAATAGAGACAAAAAAAGGGAGGAACCAAATGGTTCCTCCCTTTTCTCATACTAAGCTATACTGATCTCCGATTATGTAGGAGAGTTTGCCAATTCAATCCTGCCGTTATAGAAGATTACAGCATTGTTGTCGGCAAGTGAACCGCCTGTCGTCTTAAGCTCAATGTTACCACCGCTGAGCGTCATTGCAGAATCTACAACAGTGATATTGCTGCTCTGGTTGTAACCACCGGCCTTAAGTGCGGTAAGACCGTCAACGGTTCCGCCTGCGTTATCGGTAAGATAAGACTGCGCAGCGGTGTATGCGTTCTTGGCATCAGAGTCGAGTGCGGTCTTATATGCTCTCAACCTGTACTTCGAGAACTGTGGAATTGCGATAGCCGCCAATATAGCGATAATAGCAACAACTATCAGAAGCTCGACAAGGGTAAAACCCTCAGTCTTCTTCCCTGTCCTCTTTGTAAAATCTACCATCCTCTGAATCATCATGTTATTTCTCCTTTCGCTCAATTAATCAACAAAACTTCTATTCATTTTTTTATTTACTATAATGTCTTCGGTCCTTAATCCGAAAAACTTAAGGACGCAATCTAGCTTATATATATGCAATAGAAGTGCCAAGTCAGCATATCTATTAAAATCAACTAGTTACAGAGCTAAAAAAAGCAGCATTCGACATGAAAGTGACAATTTTTGTCAACAGGTAACAAATATTGTCATCTGTGCCGAGATTTCCAAACTGTTATCTATAGAGGGCTATTGAGGGTTTTTAGAGTACGGCGTCAGTGCCGGGGGTAGGTCCGTTCTTTTCGAGAAGCGCTCTGATGGCCGAAGCAAGCCCGTCGCGTCCGGCGCTCTCATGGCTTTGGGCAAGCCGGTTGAGTACGCCTATGTACTCGGCATCTACCCTCATGGCCTTTGCGTATGCCTCGGAACCATCTTCGAACTCGCTATGCTCAAAAAAGAGATTTCCAAGCCTGTAGTAGATGTCGGCAAGCGCCGGACTCTCGTTGGTAACGAACGCCGCCCTCTGCAATGCATCTACTGCGGTCTCATACATCCCAAGCTCTACTGCTCCAATTCCGAGCGGTCTGTAGACCAACCCGTCTGCAGAGTCTTCAGTAGCTTTCAGGTAGGTATTGAACCACGCTACAGCCGGACCGTACTCTTTCTGCTCATAGTATGCAAGACCGAGTGCAAGCTGCGCCTCATTAAATTTAGGATTTCTATCCAACGCAAACAAAAGTTGCTCAATAGACTCTGAATTTCTTTTGAGGTGTCCGAGCGCAAGGGCATAATCGTAACGGAGGTACGGGCTGTCGAGTAACTCAATGGCAGTCTCAAAATTGGCAGTAGCCATCGCAAGGTGCTCTCCACCGAGTTCGACATAGACCTGGGCAAGCTTATGGTGCACCCGGGCAAGTTCTTGAGAGCCATCTCTTAGTAAAAACATTTCCAGCTCATCAGCCATCAAGAGCAACCTCTCTCTCTCTTTTGGCATCTTCAGTGCGCCACTCCCCTCACACGGATCGAACTCATTAAAAGCATACCTCTCAATAAGCTCTCTATTCGCTTCACCGGTACGCAGAAAGAGCACGGCAACCTCGTCGAAGTTAACAGCCCTCCACTGATCGGACTTCTGCAACAGTCCGCACATACTTTTTTCAGCCGACAGCAGCGCCGCTTCCAGGTCGTGCTCTTTAACAAGCCTGTTCCAGTTCCTGTCGTCTGATGCGATGCGTGTAGACCAGAAAAAGGCGGGCGAATAGACCGTAGGCGTTCTTCCGTCTATAAAGACCTTATGGGCCGGTCGGCTAAAGGTAAGGAAACCACCGTGAACATACTCATTGTAGAGGTTGCCGGTAAAGCCGGAACGCTCCAAGAACGCAACGTTACCCTCCGGGTACTGCCCTGCCTTTACGCCGAGACCATAGTTGGAGCGCGCATCAAAGCCGAAAAACCGTGGGATAAGGTAGATAACGAAGAGAATAGCAACAAGCACGCCTACGAGCTTAAAGTAACCCTCTATGTCGGTCTTGTACCCGCTGCCCCTCGACTCTCGCCTTGCGTCGAAGTACGACACCAGGTTCGCAGCCGCTATCGGTACGCAGAAAAATGCAAACTGAGATACCCAGCGAACATGAGAGGCAGCCATGTAAAATGCGCCGCAGAGTAGAATAATATCGCGGGTCTTGAGTCTGCGCCAGTTGAGCAGAATAGAGATAACAACGGCATAGAAGACTACCCTGAAGGCGGCAAATGTTATCGGAGTCGGAGAGAGGTAGAGCAGAAGCTCTGTCAGCGGTATACGAGCCCACTCTCCGATATGGCGAAGCGCATCGGCATTGGCCCCGCCCTGATGCACAAAAGGAAAGAGAACGAGTTTTATCCCGTATGGATTGAGCACACTGACGATTGGAACGAGTACCGACACTGCCACAACTCTTTTAAGTTCCGAGGCCTTCTCTTTGCCGAGCAGCAATGTCCTGAACAGAAGCGCATCTACCACGCCGCCTGACGCATATGCGCCAACAATAAAAATACCGAGAATGGCGCTGGAGTGGACATTGACCCATAGGATCTGAAGCGGCAACAGCGCCCAGAGCGCCCACGCAGCACCTCCTCTAGAGTGCTCCTTCTGCTCATGAATGTTGAGCAGTAAAATATATACAGATATAAAGAAGTACGCAAAGAGATGCGGCCTGATAAAGAGGCGTGTATGTGAAGAGACGAAAAGAGTGAACAGAAGTACTGCTGCGAGCCACGCCCTCTTGGGCGCTGTCAGCCCCAGATTTATTCCTGCAGCAATAAAGGTGGCTGCGGTTAAGGTCAGCTGAAGAATAAAGAGCCCTGTCCACTCGCCAAGATAGGTGTAGAAAAGGTGTGCTATTACCTGAAAGCCCCAGGTAAAGTCCACCCAGGCGCTCCCTGCAAAGGTGAACGAAAACGGGTCTGTTTCGGGCACGGCCATCTGCTCGAGTATCCACTCGCCGCTTCTTAGCGCCCAGAAGATATCGGTGTCGCGGTACTGAAGCTGGTACGCGGTGCAGAGTATGAGCAGTGCAAGAAAAAGGTAGAGTGCAACAGCCAGCAACCGCTCTATCGGTTCAGTTCTTCCGGATATCATACTTATCTATTTTGTACCTCATAGAGCGAAGAGAGAGCCCGAGACTCTCGGCCGCCTTCTTCTTCACACCCCCCGCCCTACTGAGCGCCTCCGTTATAATCCTCTTTTCATACTCTTCGAGAGATGCCTCAAGGTCGAGTCCGTCGTCCAGATCATAGAGCGATACCTCGTCTGCGTCCACACCCTTGGACGCGGACGTGACCGAGATACGCATATGCGCTGGCAGACTCTCTACGGTTATTCGCTCGCCAGCTTCGAGCGTCACGGCGCGCTCCAATACGTTCTCCAGCTCCCGAACATTGCCCGGATACCCGTACTGCTCAATCAGCCCCATCGCCTCTCCGGTAATGCCTACGACCTTTTTACCGTGCTCTGCGGCGTACTTCTCCATAAAGACGGTTGCAAGCAGGGCTATATCTTCTCTGCGCTCCTTTAAGGTCGGCATCTCTACTCTTATTACGTTAAGTCTATAGAAGAGATCCTTTCTAAAGGCGCCGGAGCTGACCTCTTGCTCTACCTCTTTGTTCGACGCGGCGATAATACGTATATCGACGCAGATATCGGCGGTACCGCCTACGCGGCGGAAATTTCTCTCCTGAATAAAACGGAGAAACTTGACCTGCAAGTTCTGAGGAAGCTCGGTTATTTCGTCAAGAAAGAGCGTTCCACCGTTGGCCTCCTCTACAAGGCCGGGCTTGTTCGATACCGCGCCGGTAAAGGCCCCTTTCTGGTGCCCGAACAGCTCGCTCTCTATCAGGTTCTCTGGGATCGCTCCGCAGTTGATCGCTACAAACGGACGGCTCTTCCTGTTCGACTCAAAGTGAATGGCGCGCGCGACCAGCTCCTTGCCCGTACCGGACTCTCCGGTTATGAAGACCGTAGACTTTGTATTGGCCACACTCATTATCAAACTGTAGATCTCAGTCATCTTCACACCGGTTCCGACCAGGTTGGCAAAACCGTAGCGCGACTTAAAGTCCTTCTTGAGCAGCCTGTTCTCTTTACTCAGTTCAGCGTACTTGAGGGCCTTGGCTATATTGAGCTTTATCTCTTCTACGTTGAACGGCTTGTTAAAGTAGTCGTACGCGCCGGACTTCATCGCCTCTATGGCCGTATCTACCGAAGCGTATGCAGTAACCATAATGACGGGCGCGTCGGTGTTGAACTTTCGAATAGCCTTCAACAACTCTACTCCATCCATCTCCGGCATTCTGAGATCGGTTATAACAAGATCGAATCGGCTCTCTTTGAGGTACTCAAGCGCGGTCACGGCAGAGGCGAACGTGGTTACGCCATACCCCTCCTTTGTGAGCATGATCTCAAGAAAGCCTCTCATATCCACTTCGTCGTCAACGACTACTATGTTGTACTCAGACATAACTCTCCGACATTAAACGGCTAAGAAAAAAGAGACTGCAACTAATCGGTCAGTGAACTCCGCTAACGCTTGCAACGGGCAGCAGTATCGTAATCTCGGTACCGACGCCGAGCGTGCTCTTAACCTCAATTCTGCCTCCGTGGCTCTCTATGATCCTGTGAACTATAGCGAGGCCGAGTCCCGTGCCGTCGTCCTTGGTAGAGAAGAACGGATCGAAGACGAGAGGTATGCGGTCGGGCTCTATTCCGGCTCCTGTATCGGTTACCGTCACCTCTATTCTCTGTACCGGCTCAGAGGCGACACCGTGGATCGTTGACTCGACCGGCTGGTTGGTGCAGATAGCGCCGATGGTGATGCACCCGCTGCCATCCATCGACTGGGCTGCATTGAGCAGAAGGTTCCAGAAGACCTGCCCGAGCTGCCTTACGTTACCATCTACAAAGAGCGGTGAATCGAGCTCGTTCTGTAACTCAATACCGATTGCCTGTGGAGAGTTCCTAAAGATATCGACCTTCTCAGTTACAAGCTCCTCGAGGTTCAGGACCTCCAGCGTCTCCTTGGCAGGACGCGCAAAGAGAAGAAAGTCGGTGATCAGGCTGTTGAGCCTGTCGGTCTCGCGAACGACTATATCCATAAGCCTGGTGTCGGTCTCGTCGAGGCTCAATTCGGACTTGAGCACCTGAATAGAGCCGCTTATGGAGGCCAACGGGTTGCGTACCTCGTGCGCAATGCCTATTGAGAGTTCGCCGAGCGCCTTTAGCTTCTCAACGCGCCTCAACTCTTCCTCCACACCTTTGAGGTGCGTCAGATCCTGAAAAGTTATTATCCGCGCAGCATCTCCGCTGCCGCCTTCAGAGACAGTAAAGCCGAGATAGAGTTCCCGCCCATCCTTCGTCTTAAAGGCCTTCTCAAGCCTTATACTGTCACTCCCGGACTCAGCCCCGGCCTCTAGAAGGCTCGGAAAGAGCACTTCGAGATTCTTGTAGTAGACCCCGCGCAGTCCATAGCCGGTTATCTCGGTTGCCGCCTTGTTGAATGAGGTTATGCGCCCATCGATATCGAGCGTCATTATGCCGCTTGATATATTCTCTACAATATTCCTGTTAAGCTCTTCGAGCCTCTCAAAATCTATTTCCTTCTCTTCAAGCTTCTGCTCGGCAGCCTTCATCTTCTCGGCAAGGTAACCGGTAAGGTAGGCAACGGTAAAGAAGGCGAGAAAGTTGGTCGATAGAGTTGTCAGTACGTCTTCCCACTGAGGCCTCATAAAGCCCCAGAAGACCTTGTAGCTGAGAGGAAGAATACCATAAAAATCGAGGTCGAGCATCGCACCATATGTGATCGATGCGGCCGCAGCGGCATACAGCCCCCCGCGCCTTCCAAGCAGTATAGTAGCGCCGACAATGACGAGAAGGTAGAGTATCTGCAGGTAACTCGCAATGCCGCCCGTCACATAGACTATCGCAGTAACGAGGGCAATATCAATAGTAACCTGAATATAGATAAAGCGGATGAAGTTTCTTACGCGCCCTAGAAAGACGGCGTAAAGGATCGTCAACAGGCTGATAATTACGACAATCGTATAGAGTGGATAGAAGTTGAGGCGAGAGTATGAGTACTCCGTTACCTGGATCCAGGTGGTGGCTCCAAGGAATGTCAGGGCGAGTACTACCCTCAAGACCATCATGGTTAACAGCCTGGTCTTGAGGGCTCTCGGAGAGTCGTCCTTCTTCATGATTACGGTTCCGGTATCAGCCGCCTGCGGCTCCTGCGAGCTGGAATATCGGGAGGTAGAGGGCTATTACAAGGCCACCTACTACGACACCGAGAAAGACCATCAACATCGGCTCTATGAGAGAGGTCAGGGAGTCGACCGCAGCATCGACCTCATCTTCGTAGAAGTCTGCAATCTTGTTGAGCATCGCGTCGAGCGCACCGGTCTGTTCACCAACGGCTATCATCTGCGTGACCATACTCGGAAAGACCTTGGTCTCCATGAGCGGGTCGGCAAGCGTCTTACCCTCGCTAAGGCTCTTACGGGCCTTCTGTATCGACTCCTCTATAACGACATTTCCCGATGTTCTCGATACTATATCGAGCCCTTCGAGAATCGGCACGCCGCTTGAAAGCATGGTACCGAGCGTACGCGTAAAACGGGCCACAGCCGTTTTACGAATAAGGTCTCCGAAGACGGGTATCTTGAGGAGAATAGTGTCTATGATCTTACGCCCCTTCTTGGTCTTGTAAGCGCGTTTTATACCGAAGAAGATCGCAACGATAACACCTATAAGAATATACCAGGAGTTTTGCAGGAACTCGCTCATATTGACGACTATCTGAGTCGGTGCCGGAAGCGCCTTGCCGAAACTGGAGAACATATCCTCGAATATCGGCACAACCCAGATAAGGAGTCCCGTAACGACGAGACAGGCGATTATAATAACCGTGACCGGGTAGGTCATGGCGCCCTTGACCTTTGTCTTCAGTTTTTCGGCCTTTTCCAGAAAACCGGACAGCCTGTTAAGGATGGTATCGAGAATACCACCTACCTCACCGGCAGCAATCAGGTTCACATAAAGATCGTCGAATATCTTCGGATGTTTGCCAAGTGCGTCCGCAAAGGTGGTTCCTCCCTCGACAGAGCCCTTCACATCTATAAGTACCTTCTTAAAGGTCTTGTTCTCCTGCTGCGAGGCGAGAATCTCAAGACACTGCACGAGCGGTAGACCGGCATCTATCATGGTCGCAAACTGACGACTGAAGATAACAATATCTTTATTTGTCACCTTCGGCGCAAACAACGCTATATCCATACTGAGGTTCAGCCCGCCGCCCTTCTTCTTCACGCTCGTCGGCATAACCTGTTGGCGTCTTAGCGTTGCCGTTGCCTGTGCCGCGCTAGCTGCCTCTATCTCGCCCCTTCTGATCTCACCGCTTGGGCTCTTGCCTACATAAGCAAAAGTAGTCATCTTTTAGAGTTTCCTCCCTGGCTGTCCACCCGGGCCGCCGCCTGTGGCAACACCCGCATTATTCAACATCTGCCGCAGCTCATCCGGCTCTTGAGAAGTAGCTATGGCTGCCTCTACGGTTATAAGATGGCGCTGTGCATAGTTTGCCAAGCACTGGTTCATTGTCTGCATACCGAATTTGGCCTGACCTACCTGCATCTGGGAGTATACCTGATGGACCTTGTCCTCCCTGATAAGATTACGTATTGCCGCGTTGGGTATCATAACCTCAAGCGCCATTATCCTGCCCTTGCCGTCAGCGCGAGGTATAAGGAGCTGAGAACAGACACCTTCTAGCACAAAAGAGAGCTGGGCACGGATCTGCGGCTGCTGATGCGCCGGAAAAACATCTACGACCCTATTGATGGTCTGCACGCAAGAGTTCGTATGGAGAGTAGCAAAGCAGAGATGCCCTGTCTCGGCAATGGTCAGAGCGGTCTCGATTGTCTCCATATCTCTAAGCTCTCCGAGGAGCACAACGTCCGGGTCCTGCCTTAAGACGTACTTGAGAGCCTTCTTGAACGCAAACGTGTCGTAACCGACCTCACGCTGGTTGACAAGACTCGTCTTCGAGTTATGAAGGTACTCAATGGGGTCTTCTATAGTTATTATGTGGTCGTTTCTCTCCTGGTTGATCTTGTCGATAATCGAGGCGAGCGTGGTGGACTTACCGGAACCGGTAGGGCCCGTAACAAGCACAAGGCCGCGCGGCTTATTCGACAAATCCTCAACGACCGGAGGTAGCCCGAGTTCGGCGAACGTCATTATCTTAAAGGGAATAGTCCTGAAGACACCGGCCACAGTACCGCGCTGTACGAAGAGGTTGCCTCTGAACCGGCTGAGGCCCTTGAGCCCGAAGGAGAAGTCGAGTTCGTTCTCTTCCTCGAACTTATGCTTCTGTATGTCGGTAAGTATGGTGTAAGACAGGCCCTTGGTATCTATTCCCGAGAGCGCGGGGCCGTCAATAGGTGCAAGCTTTCCGTTAACTCTTATTCTCGGTGCTGAACCGGCCGCCAAGTGGAGGTCGGACCCGCCCATCTCGATCATGGTCTTTAGCAGTTCCTGCATACTGTATTTAGGGGCTGCGGCGCCTTCTGTTGCCATAATTTCAAACCTCTATAATTATTTTATCTGACTCTTACTTACCAATATACCTTAATTGAAGCAAAAGGAAATAGTTAGGACAAAAGTTACAACTATTAACTCTTTTGTTCCTGCCGTTAACTTTAGAACCTTTGCCCACTCTTCCTTTTCCGCACTATCTGCAACTCACAGTCAACAAGAGACCGTAAAGATCAATCGGCCATTGTGACGCGCAGTATCTCCTCAATGGTGGTAACGCCTTCGGCCACCTTTGTGATACCGCTCATCCTGAGGGACTTCATACCCTCTGATATAGCCTGCTTCTTAAGCTCGGCGCTCGAGATACCGTCGAGTACCGCATCTTTCAGCCCCTCTGTAAAGGGCATAACTTCGTAGAGTGCGATCCTGCCTTTGTAGCCTGTACCAGAGCAGGTTGAGCACCCCTTGCCTTTGCACGAGGTCATCTTCTTTGACTCTGCAACCGTAACTCCGAGATCGAGCCACGCCTTCTCCGGCATCTCGACCTCCTCTTTGCATTCCGAGCAGATCTGGCGCACGAGTCTCTGAGCAAGTATCAGGTTGGTGGCGGACGAGACGAGAAATGGCTCGATACCCATATTCAAAAGCCTGTTGACGGTAGACGGCGCG
The DNA here is from genome assembly GCA_015222595.1 of Pseudomonadota bacterium. Taxonomy (GTDB): domain Bacteria; phylum Desulfobacterota; class GWC2-55-46; order GWC2-55-46; family JADFVP01; genus JADFVP01. Next base: position 5,654 of record JADFVP010000027.1, on the reverse strand, counting down.
TCGTTCGTATGGAGCGTCGAGAGCACGAGATGTCCCGTAAGAGCGGCCTTGATGGCAATTTCAGCCGTCTCGTAATCCCTTATCTCTCCGACCATTATTATGTCCGGATCCTGACGCAGGAAACTTCTAAGCGCAGCTGCGAAATTGAGCCCGATGTCCTCGTGCATCTGCACCTGGTTGATACCGTTCAGGTTGAACTCGACCGGATCCTCAGCCGTTGAAATATTCTCCGAACTCTTGTTCAGCTCCGAAAGGGCAGAGTAGAGCGTGGTCGTTTTACCGGAACCTGTAGGTCCTGTAACTAGCACAATGCCCCACGGTTTATGTATCGCGGCAAGAAGATCGTCGAGCGCCTTCTGCTCAAATCCAAGCTTGGTCATGTCGAGCTGGAGGTTGCTCTTGTCGAGAAGTCTCAGAACGACCTTCTCTCCATAGAGCGTTGGGAGAACCGAGACTCTGTAGTCCATCTCCTTGTTCTTGCCCATCTTGAGTTTTATCCTGCCGTCCTGCGGCAGCCTGCGCTCTGCTATGTCGAGCTGGCTCATGATCTTGATTCTCGACACTATCGCGTTCTTGAGCTTAAAGGGCGGCTTCATCACTTCGAGCAGCACACCGTCTACCCTGTAGCGCACCCTGAAAGTCTTCTCGTACGGCTCGATATGAATATCACTGGCGCCCTTCTTGATGGCGTCGGTAAGAATCAGGTTTACGAGCTTTACGACAGGGGCGTCCTCTACCGCCTTCTTCAGGTCAGAGAGATCTACCTCATCCTCTTCCTGAACGACATCTATATCCTCTTCGTCGAACTCGGTAAGAACACCCTCGAGTTCCATGTCGGGTCCTTCGTAGTACTCCTCTATCGCGCTCTTTATAGCGGCGTCCGAGGCGACCAGCGGCTCGACATTGTAGCCGGTAAGGAATTTTATATCGTCAATCGCGAAGATGTTAGACGGATCGGCCATGGCCACTACAAGCGTAGAGCCTGTTCTGCTGACCGGAATGACCTGGTACTTGAGCGCGACATCCTCTGGAATGAGCTTGACGATGTCGGGGTCTATCTCCTGCGTAGCAAGCTCCACGGTCGGGATACCGTACTGCTTGGAGAGAAATACAGTAAGGTCCTTCTCGCTTATATAGCCGAGCTTGGTAAGGTTGAAGCCAAGCCTGCCGCCGCCCCGCTTCTGTTCGTCAACGGCCTTCTGAAGCTGCTCCTCGGAGATAAGGCTCTCCTTAAGCAGTAACTCGCCAATTCTGTCAGTCATATCCTACCGTTTTTTAGAGTCTAAAATAACTATCAACAGACCCGATGCTATAGAGAGCGTAGCTCGGACTAAATTAATACATTACAGTAACTGCTAATAAATCTCTTGTACGCTCAGGCACAACCTTAACAGAACAGTACCTGCCCCTGACTCTACTCCTCGCATAGGGGGTTGCGGAAATGTACGTATAGAGACCACCTTATATATTACTTCTCGGCAAGCGTGCGACATTCTTAACAGTAATTTTCAGTATTTATCGGGTTGATTTGAATGGAAAGGCTATAGCTAAGCAGGCAGCGTCAAAAGAACAAGACCGGGTAAGAAGGTTATCAACTTCCGTTCAAGACGTCGGTCTTGAGAAATCGGACAAAGTAGTCAACTCCGGACCAGATCGTGAGGATAAATGAGATGACGAGAAGGAGCATTCCTATAGCGTGAAAGTCTACTCCATAGAAGCTGTAATGGAGTATTAGCGGCACGAGGCAGACAATCTGCGAGACGGTCTTGAGCTTACCGAGCATACTTGCGGAGATTACCTTGCCAGAACTTGCTGCCATTGCTCTAAGGCCCGTTACAGCCATCTCTCGACCCAACATAAGAGCCACTACCCATGCGGGAACACGCCCCAGAGGGATCAGCATTATAAAGGCCGTAGTAATAAGGAGCTTGTCGGCCAACGGATCTAAAAACTTGCCGAGCGTAGTCGTCTGGTTCATCTTACGCGCCAGGTAACCGTCTAGCCAGTCGGTCATACAGACCACCACAAAGACTACGGCCGACACAACGCTCAGCGTCTCCTCGGGAGAGAGCAGCATCACTACCAGAACCGGGGCCATCAGAATACGAACAAGAGAGAGGCTGTTGGGAATATTAAGAGAACCGGCTTGTGAGTCTGTAGACATTTCTAAGCCCTGTGATAGAAGGATTGGTCAGGTAAAAAGAGCCGTAACAAACCTGGAAAGCAACAAAACCGGGAGCTAACTTAAAAGTAGAAGGGTTGGCATATCCGCGATAAGCACCTACCGTCCGACGCCGGAGTAAAAGTCGTAAAACTTTAAAACCTTCTTGACGTAACGCTGCGTCTCTTTGTACGGCGGAATTCGACCGTACCTCTTCACAGCGCCCTCCCCGGCATTGTACGCGGCGAGCGCCATGGGCAGCTTGCCGTTGAACTTCTTTATCAACCGGCTTAAATGCCTTGTACCGCCGTTTACGTTGTCTACCGGGTCGTGAATATTCTTAACACCCATCAGGCGCGCGGTCTCAGGCATAAGCTGCATCAGCCCGCGTGCCCCGGCGCGTGAAATTGCGCTGGGGTTGTAGTCGCTCTCGGCCCTCACAACAGCCTTTACAAGGTTGGGATCAACCCCGTAGCGCCGCGACACATTATAGATAAGCGTGTCGTAAGAGACCGAAGCATTAGCACTACTGATAACCTTGTTACTGCCGCCTCCCCTCTCGTTCTCCGGCATCATCCAGAGGTACTTATTGGAGACCGGAACGTTCGAGATGTGGAGCACGCCTGAGGCATCAACATAGCTGTAGAAGTCCGCCCGCGCCGTAGTTGCCCCCAGCAAAAGAGTTAGCACCGTCAGAAAGCCGAGCGCCATGAGCCAGTACCTAGCCCACCAGTCGCCAACTGTGGTCTCTGCCGGGTTCAACCGTGCAGAAGCCCTCAACTCTATTTTGTATGGACCTATTTTACAATGGGTTTTGGTAAAGGGCAAGGCCTAATTCTCCAGTCTTTATCATTAAAGTGGCCAGTAGTACAGCCGTTCGAGGTGAAACAAATTGACATCCACAGAGTCTTATCATACCCTTTAATCTACGCATCTCTTATATCGGCGAAAAATCCGATTTAATTAAAGAAAGAGGTCCACACTGTGGAATACAAGACCGATTTTCTCGTTATCGGCTCCGGCATTGCCGGACTCAGCTTTGCAATAAAGGCCGCCAGGACCGGTACGGTGGCCATAATAACCAAGAGAATGGCGCGCGAGAGCGCAACGTACTACGCTCAGGGCGGCATTGCCTCAGTGCTCGACCCGAAAGACTCTTTCGAGTCGCATATAGAAGATACACTTGTAGCCGGAGCCGGCCTCTGTAACAAAGAGATAGTCGAGAAAGTAGTGCGCGACGGCCCTGCCATGATACATGAGCTTATTGAACTCGGCGTTCAGTTCTCTTCTAAAAAAGATGGAGGAACAGGGGAACTGAACCTCGGAAAAGAGGGCGGCCACTCGGAGCGCAGGATAGTACACGCTAAGGATATAACCGGACGCGTAATAGAGCAAGCACTGCTCGATGCAGTACGGTCCAACCCCAACATAAAGGTCTACGAAGACGTTATTGCCGTCGATCTCTTTACGCACTCCAAGTTTGCCGGCCCGACCGATACGGAAGAGGTCTGGGGAGCATATGCGCTCGACAAGCAGAGCAACGTTGTCCATACATTTCTCTCCCGCATAACCGTGCTCGCCACAGGGGGCGCAGGCAAGGTCTACATCTACACGTCGAACCCGGATGTTGCAACGGGCGACGGTATTGCAATGGCCTACCGCTCCGGGGCCGAGATTGCCAACATGGAGTTCATGCAGTTCCACCCGACCTGCCTCTACCACCCTGATGCGAAGAACTTTCTTATCACCGAGGCCCTCAGGGGTGAAGGCGCGAAGCTTAAGCTAAAAGACTCAACGGAGTTTATGAGCGCTTATCATGAACGCGCAGAGCTTGCCCCGCGCGACATAGTAGCGCGCGCAATAGACTTTGAGCTTAAGAAGAGTGGAGACGAATGCGTCTACCTCGACATCTCGCACCGCGACGCCGGGTTCATAAAGGACCGTTTTCCGAACATCTACGAGAGGTGTCTTGAGTACGGAATAGATATTACCAAAGAGCCGATACCGATAGTGCCGGCGGCTCACTATATCTGCGGAGGGATCAAAACCGACGCAGACGGCAGAAGCTCGATAAAGCGCCTGTACGCTATCGGCGAGGCCGCCTCGACCGGGCTTCACGGGGCCAACAGGCTGGCGTCCAACTCTCTGTTAGAAGCGCTCGTAATTGCGGACAGCGCAGCCGAGAGCGCAGCCAGGGAGCTTAAGCGCGACTCTTCGGAGCTTCCGGCTATACCGAAATGGGAGACACGCGGGGCGGTAACGAGCGACGAGGCGGTCGTTATCAGCCAGAACTGGGACGAGGTGCGCCGATTTATGTGGAACTACGTCGGCATAGTCCGGTCGAACAAAAGGCTCGAAAGGGCGCGAAGAAGGATAGCTCTACTGGAGAGCGAGATAAACGAGTACTACTGGGACTTCCGTATCACCGCCGACCTGCTGGAGCTGAGAAACATTGCGACGGTAGCAAAACTTATCATCACCTGCGCCGACACCCGGCACGAGTCGCGCGGCCTCCACTACAACATAGACTACCCCGAAAAAGATACGGACTTCGCTCACGACACGGTAATGAGTTCCGGCAACTGAACTTCGACCTACGAACTTATCTATAAAAGTTAACTCAAGACGCTAGCTCAAAATTAGAGTTTAAATCTTAAGGAGGCGCTTATGGGACAGCTCATTGACGGGGTCTGGAATACAGAGTGGTACAAACCTGACGAAAAGGGGCGCTTCGTCCGCTCCGAAACATCCTTTAGAGACCGTATAAGTTCCGACGGCACTACACCCTTTGCACCAGAAGCGGGCCGCTACCACCTCTATGTCTCCCTCGCCTGCCCCTGGGCCCACCGCACTCTCATAATGAGAAGACTGAAAGGGCTCGAAAAAGCCATAAGCCTCTCTGTAGTAGACGCCCACATGACCGACGACGGCTGGCACTTCAGCTCCGAGCCCGGTACAATCCCCGACACTGTTAACAATTGCAACTTTATGCGCGAGATCTATACCATGGCCGACTCGCACTACAGCGGCCGCGTTACCGTACCCGTGCTCTGGGACAAGATAAACTCGACGATAGTCAACAACCAGTCGCTAGAGGTGATGCGTATACTCGATACCGAGTTTAACGAAATTGCGGAGAAGAACGTTAGCTTCTACCCGGAGAAGAGTGCAGAAGAGATAGATGCTACTATCGAGGCTATCTACGAACCCGTTAACAACGGCGTCTACAAGGCAGGCTTTGCGACCACTCAGGAGGCGTACGACTCAGCGGTGGCGGAACTCTTCAGTGCGCTCGACCACTGGGAGAGAGTACTCTGTGGCAGGCGATACCTCTGCGGCGAGACAGTTACCGAAGCCGACTGGTGCCTCTTCACCACGCTCGTCCGCTTCGACGTCGTCTACTATACGCACTTCAAGTGTAACAAAAAACATATCTACGAGTACCCGAACCTCTGGAACTACTTAAAAGAACTTTACCAGATTCCGGGTGTCT
>JADFVP010000026.1 GCA_015222595.1 Pseudomonadota bacterium | reverse complement strand
ATTAAGCTAACCCCTTGAATTTATTGGTAGTCCCAGGGGGAATCGAACCCCCGTTTTCGCCGTGAGAGGGCGATGTCCTGGGCCACTAGACGATGGGACCAAATCGGGCTTGGTCTACTTTTGTACCCCAAGTCGGTCTCTTTGTCAATACCGAAGCTGGTGGGGAGTGCCGTTAATCTTACCGCGCGTAGTGTGCCGGGACCTCCTTAATTAGTCGCTCTCTTTATCCGGAAATTCGTACCTGAGCCTCTTGTCTCCGGGGGTGAGCCCCTTTACGGGACTGCCGCTTCCGGTAAAGACGACGTAGCTTTTGGTGGAGAAGTACCTGAGCCTCTTTGCGTTCTTTATAATATCTTCGTTATCTCCGTAACCGAAGAGAAGGCAGATGTTTTTCGATGGGTTTGCCGGGTTCTTAACGGCAACTCCAACCACTGTGCCATCTTTTGAATAACTCTTACCTGCAACCGTAACGCTCTTTTCGTCAAACTGAACGATCTCTTCTAGGTACTGCCACACCAGCTTGTTGACCGGGTTTTCGTCGCTATCGCCAAGAATTAGTATAGATCTCTCCGAGGCGTACTCCTCTATATCCGCATCCGCATAACTGATTATCTTCTGGCCGTAATCCCTGCTCAGCAGTTTGGCAATTTCTCCGTACTTGCTACTATGGTTATCTGAGCCCTGGGAGTCGGGCGAGATTATAACCCCCTGTTTGTCTCCGAAGAAGACCGAGAAGGAGGGTGGAACCTCAGAGTCGTCGAGCAGACGAAAGAGCGTATACTCGGGGTCAACCTCGATTGTGGCAGGTCTTTCGTCAACCTCTATAAAGACGGTCTGCCGGGTCTTCTCTACCTTTACCTTCGTACTTCTCTTTGCTCCGTCTTCGGTAGTGATAACGACCGGCAGAAGCAGCCTGTAGGCCGGTCTTGTCTGCTCTATGGTAAGCCCCACTCTGTAACCTCCCCTTTTGCCGGAATCTATCGTGACGTCGTAGATCGAGAGGCGCGGGGCGCCGGGTTGCGCCACCCACTGGTTGAAGAACCAGGCGAGGTCGTTCTCTGCAACACTCTCAAAGGCCTGCCTTAAGTCGTGCCAGGTGGCCGACTTGAACCGGTTGTTGTTGTAGAAGAGTTTAAGGCCCTTTCCGAAGGCCTCTGTCCCTAACTCTTCTTCGAGCATGCCGAAGAGCATGCTTCCTTTATTGTACCCTATTGCGCGCGACGCTGTTGAGGTGGCGTCTTTGAAGTTACCCAGAGAGATAGGGGAGTCGGGGGCGAAGTTCTTGTATCCGCGAAGTTTTGAAATTCTAAAGTCCCGTGCTTCCTTTTTACCCTTTATCCGTTCGTAGAGATAGTCTGCCGTATAGGTGGTGAGGGCTTCAGACCAGTTGCCGTATGTGTCGTCTATAAAGACAGAGTTGCCCCACCAAGAGTGTGCGATCTCGTGGCCGAGCGAAGTGTCGGGTATAAAGGGCAGGCGCAGCACATGGCTCCCTAGAAGCGTAAAGGACGGCATGCCGTACCCGGTGGGCAGAAAGTTCTCGACCACCGCAAACTTGCTGAAGGGGTAGGGGCCAAGCATCTCGGTGTAGAGGTCTATGTAGTAGCGGGTCTTGTCCAGGTACGTGCGAGTCAGCTCGGGCTCGTCCTTAAAGAAGAAGGTGTAGAGGTTGATGCCTTTGTAGACCTCTTTGGTAATATGAAAAGGGGCGGCGACGAGGTTCAGCCCGTCGATAGTCTTTGTGGTCTCCCACTGTTCAATTGACTCGGCCCCCCACTTCTTGGCGCTCACCCTGCGCCCCTCGCTTACCGTAGTAAGGTTGCCCGGAACCCTGAACTCTGCCTTGAAGAGCGCAAGCTCGTTCTCTTCTCTTGGGTACCAGAAGCCGTTGGATGGAAAGTAGATGCCCTCAGGTCCGACCATACCGTCGTCCACATAGGCCACACCGCGCCGTATGCGTCCTCTCGCGGTCTCTATCGACTCGTACGTTCCGTGAAACTCTATGACCAGTTCCTTTTCTCCGCCAGCCTCTTTGCCGAGCCGTGTAGCAGCGTCTATGTCTATATTGATCTCAGTAAGCCGGGCCTTCCTCTTATGTACCGTTCTGTAGGCAGCGTCTACTCCGTTGTACTGTATGGAGTCTATTCTGGAGTTGTCTCTTAGGTAGAGTGTAAGTATAGGGTCGGGCTCGTTACGCTCTGTGTCTCTAAGCGTCAAGGTATCTTTACCGCTCGATGCCCTCTGCTCCACGTCTACAGTGATGGATATTTCATGAGAGAGAACCCTGTAGGAGGCATCTGTGCCGTTGGCCTCTGCGTTTATAGGTATGAGTACTGCAACGGCTACTATCAGCAGAAGAAGGGTGAAGAGGGGGTTGGTAGCGGAATGTTGGGTTAAACCGGTCATCATTACAGAGGCCTCTTGTTCTATGTATCTTAACTGCCGTTGTTGTATCTCTAAAAGAGTAATTATTGTAGATGGTTACAGTGATGCAAGGGGCGTTGCGGTTTGGTGCTATACATTAATAAAAGAAAAACCGTGAAGTAACCTGTTTTTAATCTTCCGGGGTTATACTGTATCTAGTGTTAATGGTAAATTTTTAATCGGTCGGTTGGTGACGGGGCTGACCGACCGGTTAAAAAAAGGCCGCACAGATACCAATATCAGCCGGCATCTTACCACAGCCGGATTATAAAATAGAGAACCATT